>CAMLKO010000208.1 GCA_946480495.1 uncultured Caulobacteraceae bacterium | reverse complement strand
GGCGGCATCGCCAACATGAACTACTCGATCTCCAACACCGCCGAGTACGGCGAGTACGTCACCGGCCCGCGGGTCATCACGCCGGAGACGAAGGCGGAGATGAAGCGCGTGCTGGAGGACATCCAGTCCGGCCGTTTCGTGCGCGACTTCATGCTGGAGAACGCGGTCGGCCAGCCGAACTTCAAGGCCACCCGCCGCCGCAACGCCGAGCACCAGATCGAGGAAGTCGGCGCCCGCCTGCGCGCCATGATGCCCTGGATCACCAAGAACAAGCTGGTCGACAAGGCCCGCAACTAAACGAAGAACACCGGCCCGGTCAGGATGTCATAGGCGTCCCGGCCGACCGGCTGCATGGGCCGAAGCTGCCAGACGCCCGCTTCCAGCGCCGGCGGCGTCTGGGCGAGCGGCAATCCTATCCGCGTGGGGTCCTCGCCGGGCCGGGTGATCGCCAGCCGGTCGATGTGGGGCGAGGCGTCGGCAAGCTCCCGCGCCAGCTCCTGCCCGCCCCTGATCGTCAGCGGCAACGGCCGCGCCAGCCGGATCGCCGGCTCCGCATAGACGCCCGCCGCATAGTAGCGCCTGCCGAATTTCACGACGCCATAGCCCGCCAGCGTGCAGGTCGGGTGCAGCAGGTTCTTGCGGTGGCCGGGGCTCGTCTCCCACAGCGCCTCGAACTCGCGCGGCGTGGAGAGGTCGAGGGCGTCCTCGCGCCACGCGAGGTTCTCGGCGATCGGCCCGAACAGGTCGCGCGCCAGCAGCGAAGCGCGGTCGAACGGCGTGAACCCCTCCGGCGCGTCATGGGCGAAGTAGCCGCGGGCGGCCATGTCGGCGGCGTGCGCCCGCGCGCAGACGGCCAGGCCCTCGTCCCAGGCGTAGGGCGCCATGGCCTGCTGGCGGCGAAAGCCGTTGTTGGCCTCCAGCAGCGCGTGGCCGAAGTCCGGCTCGAACCCGCCGCCGCCCGCGTCGCCCAGCCGCGCGCGCAAGCGGGTCTCATAGGCCCACCACGATGCGGCGGGCGCCGCCGAGGCCCGCGCGAAAGGCGCAACCGCCGTGATGAGCGCGCCCGCCAGGAGGAGGCGCCGGTTAAGCGACAACATCCCCCTGATGAAAGCGCGTCCGGCCAGGAGTTCAAGGCGCCACGATGGATGCGGCCTCTTGTCACGGTTAAGAAGGAGCGATGCGCAAGATCACCTCGATCTACCTGGCGGGCCCCGAAGCCTGGTATCCCGACGCGGAGGACCACGCCGCCGCCCAGCGGGCCACCTGCGAGCTGGCGGGCTTCGTCGGCCTCACCCCAACCGACATGACGGGTACGGGCCCCGGCGGCACGGAGGTGGCGGCGCGCGAGCTCTATGCCGCCCGCATGGCGCTGATGCGCAAGGCCGATGCGGCGGTGGTGAACCTCACCCCCTGGCGAGGACCCGCGTGCGACCCGGGCGCGGCCTTTGAGGCGGGGTTCCTGTCGTGCCTGGGCAAGCCGGTGTTCGGCTTCATCAACCTCACCGACGAGAGCGAGGCGGAGTATCGCGACCGCATCGAGGCCTTCGTGGGCGCCACGCCGGACGAGGACGGCGTCTGGCGCGACGGCGACGGCTGCGCGATCGAGGACTTCGGGCTGCCGGAGACGCTGATGCTGTGGGCGGAGGCCAGGCGGCTGTTCGTCATCGTCACCGACGACCCGCTGCACGATCTCACCGGCCTGGAACTCTGCCTCGAGGCGGTGCGGCTCTACGCCGACTAGCCCCAGTCCAGCGCCGCCTGCCCGCGCAGGATCGCCTCGACTTCGGCGGTGTGCTTGCCGCCCCCACGCTCGTGCAGGATGAGCGGCGGCAGCAGGACCAGCGGCGCCTTTCCTGTCTTCACAGCGCGCACCAGCACCCGCTTGGCCGGTTCGTCGGCGAACGGATGGATCGGGCGGACGCGGAAGGAGCCGGCCTTCTCGCCGAGCAGCGCGAGCAGGTCGGCCAGCCGGTCGGCCCGATGGATCACCGTGATCGTCCCGCCCTCGCGCACGGCCTTGATGAGGAACGCCGCCCAGGCCGCCAGCCCGGCGTCCGCCATCCAGGCGCCGGTCTTGGCCGGGTGCGGCGCCCGAAGTTCGGCCGGGTCGTCGAAGAAGGGCGGATTGCAGAGCGCATGGTCGAATGGCTCGAGCCCCAGCGTCCGGAAACCCGCCGCCACATCCCCCTCGATGACCTCCGCGCGGTCTTTGAGCCCGTTCAGCGCGATGTTCTCGCGGGCCAGCGCCACGGCGCCAGCATCGCGCTCGACGCCGGTGAAGCGCGCGCCCGGGCGCCGGATCGCGGCCGCCAGCATCGCCCCGCCGGCCCCGCAGCCTGCCTCGATCGCCCGCTCGCCGGGCGCGGCGTCGCAGGCGGCCGCGAGCAGCGCCGCATCCAGCCCCGCGCGATAGCCTGCGCGCGGCTGGCGCAGCCGCACCCGCCCGTCCAGCAGGCCATCCTCGGTCAGGTCCATAAGGCCGCTCGCATCAAGCCTTGTGCTTGTCTTGACCCTGACCTATCCCGCCAGCATTGTCGCCCGCAACGGCTTCAGCCGAGCGGCCGGGAGCAGGAGCCTATGGCCTTCGAGAAAGCCGAAACCGCCGCCGTCCGAGCGCCCGGCTCACTGGACAAGCTCCTGCGGCTCGCCGCCGACGACATGGCCGGCGTCAACACCTTCATCGCGCAGCGGATGCAGAGCCCGGTGGCGATCATCCCCGCGCTCGCCGACCACCTGATCAACGCCGGCGGCAAGCGGCTTCGCCCGCTGGTCACCATCGCGGGCGCGAGGCTCGCGGGCGCCACCGACGACGCCTGCCAGAAGCTCGCCGCCGCCATCGAGTTCATCCACACCGCCACCCTGCTGCACGACGACGTGGTCGACGCCTCCGAGCTTCGCCGCGGCAAGGTCGCCGCCCACCTGATCTGGGGCCAGACCCAGAGCGTGCTGGTCGGCGACTACCTGTTCGCCCGCGCCTTCGAGCTGATCGTCGAGGCAAGCTCGCTGAAGGCGCTGGAGATCCTGGCCCGCGCCTCGCGCGTGATCGCCGAGGGCGAGGTGTTGCAGCTCGTCCGTTCGCACGACCTGGCGCTGACGCAGGACACCTACATCCAGATCATCTCGTCGAAGACCGCCGAGCTGTTCGCCGCCGCGGCCGAAGCGGGCGCGGTCTCCGCCGGCGTGCCGGACGCCAAGTGCGAGGCGCTGCGCGAGTACGGCCTCAACCTCGGGCTTGCCTTCCAGCTCGCCGACGACGCCCTCGACTACGGCGGCGCGACCGAGACGCTGGGCAAGAACGCCGGCGACGACTTCCGCGAAGGCAAGGTCACCCTGCCGCTGCTGCTGGCGATCCAGCGCACCGGCGCGCGCGAGGTCGCCTTCTGGGAACGCACCATCGCCCGCCGCGAGCAGGTGGAAGACGACTTCCGCCGCGCCCGCGAGCTGATCGCCGGCGCCGGCGCGCTCGACGCCACCCTCGACCTCGCCGCCGACTATGCGCTCCGCGCCAAGGCCGCGCTCACCGCCTTCCCGCGCAGCGGCTGGCGCGAGGCCCTGGAGACGCTGGC
>CAMLKO010000207.1 GCA_946480495.1 uncultured Caulobacteraceae bacterium | reverse complement strand
TCGCGGCTGCGGAAGGCGCGGATGGCGATGCGGGTCTCCTCGTCCTGCGCCTCCACCGCCACGTCGCATTCGCTGTCGAGGCCCGTCGAGCGGTTGTTGAGGTTGGTCGAGCCCACCTTCAGCAGCCAGTCGTCGATGACGAAGACCTTGGCGTGGACGATGATCGGGGAGTCGTGCGGGGTGCGGGCGCAATAGGCGTGGAAGCGGCCGTACTTGTCGGCCTCGATCAGCCGGTTGACCGCCAGGCTGCGGGCCGAGTCCATCGTCATCTGGTCGAAGTAGCTCGGGCTGTTGGCCGGCCCGATGGCGACGATCTCGGGCCCCTCCTCCTCGTCCAGCCGAAGCGCCAGGGCCTCAACGATCAGGCGCGAGGTGAGGTACTGGTTTTCGATGTAGATGGTCTTCTTCGCCGCGGCGATGGCGGCGAGGTGGAGCGCCAGGCACTCCTCCGCCCCCGCCTGCTTCTTCCAGGTCGGCGTGGTCCGCGCGATGCCGAAGGGCTGGCGGCGGATGTCGGGCGCGATCACGTCCGGCCAGGGCGAGGCGTCCTCCTTGGTGGGGGCCGGCGGCGGTGGCGGGGTTTCGCCGGATACGGCCTCCCAGCGCTGCGCGAAGAGGTCGCCCAGCGCCGCGGCCGCGGGGCCGTCCACCATCAGCGAGACCTCGTGGCGGGCGGGATAGCGCTTGCCGGTCGGCAGGCGCCGCTCGGGGGCGTGATCGGCGTGCTCGCCGGTGTCCCAGCGGTCGGCGCCGAGGTCGCCGCCGCTGACGAAGGCGACCCGGCCGTCGATGACCAGCACCTTCTGGTGGTGGCAGGCGCTGCGGGGAAGGGTGTGGTCGAGCCTGTACTTCACGCGCGAGCCCACGAAGTAGGCCGCCCCGCGCTGGCTGGGGAAGGCCTGCTGCAGGCCGATCATCCAGGGCATGTCCCAGGCGAGGATGCGCACGTCGAGCCCCGGATTCAGCGACGATAGCCGCCGCAACAGGAGGCCCAGCCGGTCGGGCCGCTCCGGATCGCCGCTCTTCTTGTTGCGGTCGGGGGCCAGACGCGTCAGCGGGTCGAACGACCAGGCGAGCAGCCAGATGGAGTGTTTCGCATTCAGGATCGCCGCCTTGGCCGCCGCGAAATAGGCCGCGCCGTCGACCAGCAGCGCCAGCCGGTCGGCCTGCTCGACGCGCCAGCAGGTCTCGCCGGCCTTCAGCAGCAGGGGTTGGGGGGCAGGCGCGGGGGCCGGAGGGACGGGGTCCGTCCGCCGTTCCGGCCGTTTGCGCTCAGGGCCACGGCTATCCATGGCCTTTGATGTAGGGACTTCAAGCGTCATGCGACATCCGGCGGTTACCAGATGACGCAACGCCTGGAACGCGCCCAAGCTCCGCCGCTAGCCGGCGATGGCGGCGGCGTCGCGCTCCCCGGTGCGGATGCGGATGGCCTGTTCGAGCTCGAGGACGAAGATCTTGCCGTCGCCGATCTTGCCGGTGTTGGCGGTCCGCGTGACGGCCTCGATCACCCGCTCGGCGATATCCTCCGGCACGGCGATCTCCAGCTTCACCTTGGGCAGCAGCTTCACCTCGTACTCGGCGCCGCGATAGACCTCGGTCTTGCCCTTCTGGCGGCCGTAGCCGCGCACCTCGGTGACGGTCAGGCCCGAGGCTCCGACCTCCGTCACCGCCTCCAGCACCGCGTCCAGACGGCTGGGCTTGATCACGGCGACGATCATCTTCATCTCGAACAGCTCCTTTTCCCCCGAAAACCGAAGCTACGGCGAATCCGGCGCCTTCTCCAAGAGGCGCGTCCGGGCCGGCGCAGGCCCCGCGGGCGTCGGCAGCGGCACGGGGACGAAGACCCGCGCCCTGGCCTTCACCCCCTTGGGCGTCACCGCATAGGTCTGCTTGACCGCCTCCATCAGGATCAGCCCGGCGAACTGGGGCCAGAGCCAGGCGCCGACCTGCTCGAAACCTTCGGCCCAGCGCGCCGCCCAGCCGAACGGCGGGACGTAGAGCGCCCGCGTCCAGCCGGAGGGCTCCAGCTCGGCCTCGCGCAGGAGGGCTTCAAGCTGGCGCCGCGTATAGGGCCGCCCATGGCCGAAGGGCGTCCCCTCCGCGTTGGACCACAGGCCGTTGCGGGCGGCGACGACGACGATGGTGCGGCCCGACGGCGCCAGCACCCGGGCCACCTCGCGCAGCACCTCCACGGGCGCCTCGGTCTCCTCCAGCGCGTGCACGCACAGGACGCGGTCGAAGAGGGCGTTGGGCAGGGGCAGCGACAGCTCGTCGGCAAGGCAGGCCAGGTTCTGTCCGCCGCCGCCCGGCCAGACCTCGACCCCCTGGGCGGCCGGCATGGCGGCGACCACGCGGCGCGCCCTTGGCCGAAAGCCGTCGAGATAGGGCGTGGCGTAGCCCAGCCCCAGCGCGTCGAGCCCGCGGGCGTCGCCCCAGGCCTCCTCGACCTTGCGTCCGACCATCTCCCGCGCCGCCGCGCCGAGCGGTGAGGCGTAGAAGGCCCGAAGTTCCAGGACGTCGCGGCGCATGAGGCTCCCGTTCGAAGACCCGATGACTGTAAGATGGCGGCCCCGCCCCGTCACCCCGAGCGCCGCCATGCCCCTGACCGTCCACCAGTTCCCCTGCCTCTCCGACAACTACGGCTTTCTGATCCGCGACGAGGCCACGGGGCTCGCCGCCTGCATCGACACGCCGGACGCCGGCGCGATCCTGCGCGAGCTGAAGGGGCTGGGCTGGGAGCTCGCCTTTATCCTCAACACCCACTGGCACCCCGACCACGCCGGCGGCAACGCGGAGGTGAAGGCGGCGACCGGCGCGACGGTCATAGGTCCGGCCGAGGTGGAGAAGATCGCCGCGCCCGACCGGGTGGTGACCGAAGGCGACGTGGTCATGCTGGGCGAAACCCGCCTCGACGTGATCGACACCGGCGGCCATACGCTGGGCCACATCACCTACCACGACGCCGCCGATCACATCGCCTTTGTCGGCGACACGCTGTTTGCGCTGGGATGCGGACGGCTGTTCGAGGGCACGGCGCAGCAGATGTGGGGCAGCCTGCAGAAGCTCGCGGCGCTTCCGGACGACACCACCGTCTACTGCGCGCACGAGTACACCGCCTCGAACGCGCGCTTCGCCCTGTCGGTCGACCGCGATCCGGCGCTCAAGGCCCGCGCCGACGCGGTCTTCGCCGCCCGCGAGCGCGGCGAGCCGACCGTGCCGACGACCATCGGGCTGGAGAAGGCCACCAACCCCTTCCTGCGCGCGCCGCTGCTGGAGCCGGGACTGCCGGCCTATGAAGCCTTCGGCAAGGTCCGCGCGGCCAAGGACGGCTTCCGCGGCTGAGCGGGGCGCTAGCGGACCCCCATCGCCACGGCGATGCGCTGGGACGAGGGGCGCCCCGCGATGCCCATGTCCGGGCGGACGGTGACGACGAGGACGCCGTTCTGGACGGCGGCGCCGGGGCGCTTGCCCTGGGCCACGAAGATCTTCTCGATGCGGCTGAGCGCGCCGCGGCCGGCTGAGGTCTTGGACAGGCTGACCATGGCGTCGGCGGCGATCATGGCGGCGTCGGCGATCAGGGCCGCCGACTGGGGC
>CAMLKO010000206.1 GCA_946480495.1 uncultured Caulobacteraceae bacterium | reverse complement strand
CCTGTTTTTCGACATCCGCAAGGACGCCCTCTACTGCGACCGGCCCGACAGCCTGCGCCGCCGCGCCGCGCGCACGGTGATGGACGCCGTCTTTGAACGCCTGACCGTGTGGCTGGCCCCGCTGCTGTCCTTCACCACCGAGGAAGCCTGGACCACCCGCTTCCCCGACGCCGGCTCCAACTGCCTGCGCACCATCCCGCAAACCCCGGAGGCCTGGCGCAACGACGCCGAGGCCGCGCGCTGGGCGAAGGTCGACCGCGCCACCAGCGCCGTCACCATGGCCCTCGAAAACGAGCGCCGTGAAAAGCGCATCGGCGGGGCGCTGGAGGCGGCGCCGGAAGTGGATGTCGACGCCGGCACGCTGGCCGCCTTCGACGGCCTGGACGCGGCCGAGATCTTCCGCACCAGCCAGGCGACGCTTAAAGCCGGCGGCGGCGAAGAAATCACTGTCCGCCCGTTCCGCGCCGACGGCGCCAAATGCGCCCGATGCTGGAAGGTGCTGCCGGAGGTGAAACCCTCGACCCAGCTCTGCCTGCGCTGCGAGGACGCGGTGGCGGCGTGGGATGCAAACCGTGGTAACTCCGCCGCATGAAGAAGCTCAGCCTCTACGCCTACCTCGTCGCGCTCGTGACCCTCGTGCTCGACCAGATCAGCAAGTACTGGATCCTCAACGTCTTCCTGCTGCCGGCCAAGGGCAGCGTGCTGGTCGGCGGGCCGTTCAGCCTGTCGATGGTCTGGAACCGCGGCGTCTCGTTTGGCCTCCTCAAGGCGCAGATGGACCTGACCCGCTGGGCGCTGGTCTGCTTTTCGCTGATCGTGGCGGGCTTCCTCATCTTCTGGGCGCGCAAGATCGAGCGGCCGCTGCTGGCGTTGTCGACGGGGCTGATCATCGGCGGCGCGGTGGGCAACGCCATCGACCGGGCGCGGTTCGGGGCGGTCGCCGACTTCCTCGATTTCCAGGCGCTGTACTTCCCCTGGGTGTTCAATGTGGCCGATAGCGCCATCACCGTCGGGGTCATCCTGCTGCTGCTGGACAGCGTCCTTTCCGAGCGCGCCGCGAAGGTGCGCGATTAACCCCCGTTGAAGCATCGCCCCGGAATGGGGTATCGAGAAAACCGCAATGGCCGGGGGCGGCCTGCTGGAGCACTTCTGGATGAAACCGTTTAGCGTTGTGGCCGCAGTCGCGCTGGTCGGCGCCGTGGGTCTTGGCGGATGCCATACCACCTCGAAGGCGCTCGGCATGGGCAAGGTGACCCCCGACGAATTCCGCGTGGTGACGAAGGCGCCCCTGGTGGTGCCGCCCGATTACTCGCTGCGTCCGCCCGCGCCGGGCGAACCGCGCCCGGCCGAGCTGCAGCCGGAAAGCGCCGCGCGCGCCTCGGCCTACGGCTCGACGCTCGCGGCCAACCGCAGCGTGGGCGAGCAGGTGCTGGTCACCAAGGCCGGCGCCACCGCCGCCGACCCGCTGATCCGCTACGTGGTCGACGACGAGTTCGGCGACATCGCGCACAAGGAAAAGAGCTTCGCCGACCGCGTGCTGTTCTGGCGCAAGGACCGCGCCGACCAGCCGAAGGTCGCCAGCACCGAGACCGTCGTCACCGACGCCAAGGCCGAGGAAGAGCGCCTGCGCCAGCTGACCGGCGGCAAGGCCGTGGTCATCGAGCGCAAGGCGCCCTCGCGGATCAAGCTGCCCGGCCTCTAGGAGCTCGCTGATCGGGAGGGGAATCGGCGTACCCTCCCGACCATGCCCATCCGCCGCCTTCCGCCCGAGACCGTCAACCGCATCGCCGCCGGCGAGGTGGTCGAGCGGCCCGCGAGCGCGGTCAAGGAGCTGGTCGAGAACGCGCTGGACGCCGGCGCTTCCCGTATCGAGGTCGAGGCCGACGGCGGCGGGCTGACCCGCATCCTGGTCGCCGACGACGGCTGCGGCCTCTCGCCCGACGACCTCGCCTTGGCGGTCGAGCGCCACGCCACCTCCAAGCTTTCGCCGCAGGCCGACGGGACCTGGGACCTGCTCCACATCGCCACCCTCGGCTTTCGGGGCGAGGCCCTGCCGTCGATCGGCTCGGTCGCGCGGCTGTCGATCTCGGCGCGGACGAAGGGCGCTGACGCCTGTTCGATCCTGGTCGAGGGCGGCGCGATGGGCGCCATCGGCCCGGCCGCCTTTCCCGGCGAGCACGGGGCCCGGGTGGAGGTGCGCGACCTCTTCTACGCCACCCCCGCGCGGCTGAAGTTCATGAAGTCCGAGCGCGCCGAGCAGATGGCCATCGCCGAGGAGGTCAAGCGCCAGGCCATGGCCCACGAGGCCGTCGGCTTCGCGCTGGACCTCGACGGCCGCCGCGCGCTGAAGCTCGCCCCCGAACACCCCGGCCCCGAAGGGCGCCTGAAGCGGCTGGCCGCCGTGCTCGGCCGCGACTTTCAGGACAACGCGCTGGAGATCGACCAGGAGCGCGAGGGCGTGCGGCTCTCGGGCTTTGCGGGCCTGCCGACCTACAACCGGGGCAACGCCGCGCACCAGTACCTGTTCGTCAACGGCCGCCCCGTCCGCGACCGGCTGCTGCAGGGGGCCCTTCGCGCCGCCTACGCCGACTACCTCGCCCGCGACCGCCACCCGGCCGCCGCCCTCTACCTCGAGCTCGACCCGCAGCTCGTGGACGTCAACGTCCACCCCGCCAAGGCCGAGGTCCGCTTCCGCGACCCGGCGCTGGTGCGCGGCCTGATCATCGGCGCGCTTCGGCATGCGCTGGCCGGCGCCGGCCACCGCGCCTCGACCACGGTCGCCGCCGCGGCGCTGGGCGGCTTTCGTCCGCAATCGGGACCCTCACCCGCGGGCTTCTCCGCCTACGCGCTCGGCGGCTGGACGCCCGCGCCCGCCGCGCCGAGCTTGCCCGGCCTCGCCCAGGCGACCGCCCGCGTCGAACCCGATCCCTCGTACCCGCAGCCGTCCGCCGACGTCATCGACCCGGTCGACTATCCGCTCGGCGCGGCGCGGGCGCAGGTGCACGAGACCTACATCGTGGCCCAGACCCGCGACGGCATCGTCATCGTCGACCAGCACGCCGCCCACGAGCGCCTCGTCTACGAGCGGATGAAGGGCGAGATGGAGAGCGGCGGCGTCGCCCGTCAGACCCTGCTGCTGCCCGAGGTCGTCGAGCTCGACCCCGCCGAGGCCGAACGCGTCTGCGCCCGCGCCGACGAACTCGCCCAGCTCGGCCTGATCATCGAGCCCTTTGGCCCGGGCGCGGTGCTGGTGCGCGAGACCCCGGCCCTGCTCGGCGAGACCGACGCGGCCGGCCTGATCCGCGACATCGCCGATGACCTCGCCGAAAACGGCGCCGCGCTGGCGCTGAAGGAGCGGCTGGAGGCGGTCTGCTCGACCATGGCCTGCCACGGCTCGGTCCGCGCGGGCCGCCGCCTCACCGCCGCCGAGATGAACGCCCTGCTGCGCGAGATGGAGGCCACGCCCCACTCCGGCCAGTGCAACCACGGCCGCCCGACCTACGTGGAGCTGAAGCTCTCGGACATCGAGCGGCTGTTCGGCCGGCGCTAAAGCCCTTCCCCCTGGAGGGGGGAAGGGTTGGGATGGGGGTGGGATGCTCTCCGC
>CAMLKO010000205.1 GCA_946480495.1 uncultured Caulobacteraceae bacterium | reverse complement strand
TCGCTGCATCTGGGCGTCGTCGACCGGCTGTTCAGCCGGGTGGGCGCGGGCGACGACTTGGCGCGCGGGCGCTCGACCTTCATGGCCGAGATGGTGGAGACGGCCGCGATCCTGACGCAGGCGACGCCGCGCTCGTTCGTTATCCTCGACGAGATCGGCCGCGGCACGGCGACCTACGACGGGCTGGCCATCGCCTGGGCGTGCGCGGAGGCGCTGCACGACGTCAACCGTTGCCGGGCGCTGTTCGCCACCCACTACCATGAACTGGCGACGCTGGAGGACCGGCTCGCCCACGTCTCCAACCTGTCGCTGAAGGCCAAGGAGTGGAACGGCGAGCTGGTCTTCCTGCACGAGGCCGGACCCGGCCCCGCCGACCGCTCCTACGGCGTCCAGGTCGCCAAGCTGGCCGGCGTGCCGCCCGCCGTGGTCGCCCGCGCCCGACAGGTGCTGGAGCGGCTGGAGTCCGAAGGCCAATCGCCCGAGCGTCTGGAAGGCCTGCCGCTGTTCGCCGGAACCGCGCCGACGCCGGTCAAAACGGGCCCCTCGCCTGTGGAAGAGGCAGTCGCCGCCCTCGAACCGGACGGGATGAGCCCAAGGGAGGCGATGGAAGCCCTCTATCGGCTAAAAGGGATGCTCCGCGAGGGCTGAACACCATATAGGCTGCAGCCATGCCGCCCCGCCTGCGCCCGACCCGCCTTGAACACGTCGTCGACGGACACGCCCTTCGCGCGCGCCTGTCGGCCGCCGCGCTGGATTCCATCGGCGACGAGGCCGAGCAGCGCCGGCGCGCCATCGACATCCTCAAGCAGGCGCTGCAGCGCGGCCGGATGATCGCCAAGGAGCGGCTGGAAAACGGCGCGGGCGGCGTGGAGACCGCGCGGCTGCTGTCGGGCGTCACCGACGAGGTGGTCACCGCGCTCTACGACTTCACCACCGTTCACGTCTTCCGCGCCCGCAACCCGACCGAGGGCGAGCGGCTCTCGCTGCTGGCTGTGGGCGGATACGGGCGCGGCGTCCTGGCCCCCTACTCCGACCTCGATCTCCTCTTCCTGCGTCCCTACAAGCAGACGGCGCACGCCGAGAGCGTGATCGAGTTCATGCTCTATGCGCTGTGGGACCTGGGCTTCAAGGTCGGCCACGCCTCGCGGACGGTCGAGGAGTGCATCCGGCTGTCGCGCGAGGATTTCACCATCCGCACCTCCATCCTGGAGGCCCGGCGCCTGACCGGCGACGAGCAGCTGGCCGAGGACCTGAAGCGCCGCTTCCGCGAGGAGGTGGTGAAGGGCACGGGCGCGGAATTCGTCGCCGCCAAGCTGAAGGAGCGCGATGAGCGCCACGAGCGGGCCGGCGCCTCGCGCTACATGGTCGAGCCGAACCTGAAGGAGGGCAAGGGCGGGCTTCGCGACCTGCACACCCTGTTCTGGATCGCCCAGTACCTGCACCCGCTGGAGCGGCCCGAGGACGTGATGCGCCTCGAATACTTCAACGCCCAGGAGGTGAAGGCCTTCATCCGCGCCTTCGACTTCCTGCATGCGGTGCGCGCGCACCTGCACTTCGTCACCGGCCGGCCCGAGGAGCGGCTGACCTTCGACCTGCAGCCGGAGATCGCGCGGCGGATGGGCTATCACGACCGCGGCGACACCCAGGCGGTCGAGCGCTTCATGCGCCGCTACTTCCTGATCGCCAAGGAGGTCGGCGCCCTGACCCGCGCCTTCTCCGCCCAGCTGGAGGCCGAGCATTTCAAGAAGGAGCCGAAGGGCCTGTCGCGCTTCCTGCCGGGCGGCGGGCGGACCAAGCGCAAGGCGCTGGAGGCCGGCTTCTTCGAGGATGGCGGGCGGTTGAACGTCGAGGGGCCGGAGGTCTTCGAGAGCGACCCGGTCAACCTGATCCGGCTGTTTCGCATCGCCGACGAGCGCAACCTCGACCTGCACCCGGACGCCTTCACCTGCGTCACCCGCTCGCTGCCGCTGATCACCTCCAAGACGCGGCGCGACCCGCAGGCGGCCAAGGCCTTCCTGGACGTGCTGGCGCGCGGCAAGCGGACCTTCCGGACGCTGACCCTGATGAACGAGAGCGGCGTCCTGGGCCGCTTCATCCCGGAGTTCGGCCGGGTCGTCGCCCAGATGCAGTTCAACATGTACCACTCCTACACGGTCGACGAGCACACGCTGCGGGCCGTGGGCGTGATCGCCGAGATCGCCGAGGGGCAGCACAAGGAAGACCACCCGCTCTCCAATTCCATCATGCCGCTGATCGACGACCGCGAGGCCCTGTTCCTGGCCATGCTGCTGCACGACACCGGCAAGGGCGGCGTGGGCGGACAGGAGAAGGCCGGGGCGCGGGCCGCGCGCCAGGCCTGCGAGCGGCTGGGCGTCGATCGCGCCAAGACCGAGCTGGTCGCCTGGCTGGTCGAGCATCACCTGGTGATGAGCGACTATGCCCAGAAACGTGACGTCACCGATCCGGCCACGGTCGCGGCCTTCGCCCGCATCGTCGAAAACCCCGAGCGGCTGCGCCTGTTGCTGGTCCTGACCGTGGCCGACATCCGTGCGGTGGGGCCGGGCGTCTGGAACAACTGGAAGGGCCAGCTGATGCGCGAGCTCTATGCCGCGACGGAGGCCATCTTCCGCGGCGGACGTGGCTCCGATCCGGCGGCGAGCGCGAGGCGTCATCAGGAAGCCGTCGCCGAGGGCGCACGCACGGCGCTGGTGGCCGCCGATCCGGTCAGCGCCGACTGGTCGAAGGCCATGGAGGACGCCTACTTCACCGCCTTCACCCGCGAGGAGCTGACCGCCCACGCGGCGCTCGCCCGGCGCGCGGCGATGAACGGCGGATCGGCGGCGGAGGCGCGCATCCGGGGCGACCTGAACGCCGCCGAGATCGTGGTGGCGGCCAGGGACCGGCGCGGCCTGTTCGCCGACCTCGCGCTCGCCATCGCCGCACTCGGCGGCAATGTGGTCGGCGCGCGGGTCTTCACCTCGAGGCAGGGACAGGCGCTCGACGTCTTCCACGTGCAGGACGTGATGGGCCAGCCGTTCGGCTGCGAGAACGCCCGCGCGCTGTCGCGTCTGGCCGAGGGGCTGGAGGCGGCCGGGCGGGGCGAGGTGCGCGCCCATGAGACACGCAAGGGCGGCGACCAGGGACGGGCGGCAGCCTTCTCGATCATCCCCACGGTCATGCTGGACAACGACGCCTCGGCCGATGCGACGGTGGTGGAGGCTTCGGGCCGGGACCGGCCGGGCCTGCTGGAGGCGCTGGCGCGGACGCTGGCGGAGGCGGGCCTCAACATCCTGTCGGCCCACATCGACGGCTATGGCGAGCGGGCGGTGGACGCCTTCTATGTGCAGACCGCCGAAGGCTCGAAGGTCACCGACCCCCGGCGCATCGCGGGCATCCGCGCGGCCCTGACCGAGGTGCTGGAAGAGGCCGAGTCCCCCGAGCCCAAGGGCCGCCGGCTCGAAAGGGCGCGCGCCAGCGTTGCTCGGTAGTTGACCGGGTTGGCGACGCCGCCCAGAAACGCTTCCGTGACCGCTGAGCCCGCAGAGACACCGACATCGCCAAAGGGCGGCGGCCTCATCCGCTCGTCGATGATCTTTTCGGGCCTGACGCTGGTCA
>CAMLKO010000204.1 GCA_946480495.1 uncultured Caulobacteraceae bacterium | reverse complement strand
CCCTAGCCCCTAGCCCCTAGCCCCTTCTCATGCCTCTGCCGCCGATCTACGACGCCCATCGCCTCGTCCCGCCCAAGCGCTTCGACGACCTGAAGGTCGGGGACCGTTATCCGCTGCCTTCGCGCACGCTCGGCGACGGCAACTTCGCGGCCTTTCAGGCGGTGAGCCTCGACAACCATCCGATCCACTACGACTACGAATACTGCCGCGCGCTCGGCCATCCCGGGCCGCTGGCGCATGGGCTGCAGGTGCTGTGCTTCACGGCGGCCGGCGCGGGCCTGTTCCCGCACGAGATCGGCGACAGCCTGCTTGGCATGGTCGAGGTGAGCGCCAGGGTGCTCAAACCCGCCTATCCGGGCGACACCCTCTATCCCGTGCTGGAGATCGCCGAACTGACGCGCCAGCGCACCACCGGCGTCGTCGCCATGACCGCCACGGTCACGAACCAGCGCGGCGAGACCGTGCTCGAAGGCCGCCACGTCTATCTGTTGAAACTCTAGGCCTCGACCGGCTCGGGGTCTTTCAGCGCGTCGGCGATGGCCGCGGCCAGTTCGTCGGTGGCGTAGGGCTTGCGAAGCAGCGGCCAGGGCGCGGCCTCGGCGTCGGCCAGCGCCTCGCCGGTGAAGCCGGAGCTCAACACCACCGGCAGGCCCGGACGGCGGGCGGTGAGCGCGCGGGCCAGGTCCACGCCGGTCTTGCCGCCGGGCATGATGACGTCGGTCAGCACCAGTCCAATCTTCGGCTCGCTGGCGGCGATGGCGAGGGCGGCGTCGCAGTTGTCGGCGCGCAGCACCTTGTGGCCGAGCTCGCGCAGCATGGCCTCGACGAGGTCGCCGACCTCGGAGTCGTCCTCGACCAGCAGGACCTTGAGCGAGGGCTGTTTGGTCCGGCGCGCCGGCGCGGCTTCGTCGGGGCGCGCCTCCTCCTCGGTGAAGGGCAGCAGCATGGTCACCGTCGTGCCCTCGCCGGGCCGGCTGTCGACCTCGATGCCGCCGCCGCTCTGGCTGGCGAAACCGTAGACCTGCGACAGGCCAAGCCCGGTGCCCTTGCCGAACGGCTTGGTGGTGAAGAAGGGCTCGAACACGCGCGCGACGGTTTCGGGATCCATGCCGACGCCGTCGTCGCGGACGGCGACGCTGATGTAGTCGCCGGGCTGGGCGCCGCCGCGCGGCTCGGTCAGGGTCAGGCGGCGGGTCTCCACCGCGACGGAGCCGCCGTTCGGCAGGGCGTCGCGGGCGTTGACCAGCAGGTTGACCAGCGCCGCCTCGAATTGCGCCACGTCGAGGCGCGCGCAGGCGCCCGGGGCGTCCAGCTTCAACTGGAAGTCCAGCGCCTCGCCCACGGCGCGGCGGTAGAGGGTCTCGCTGTCATGCAGCAGGCTGTCGATGCAGGCGACCTCGGGCCGCAGCGGCTGGCGGCGCGAGAAGGCCAGAAGCTGCTGCGTCAGCCGTTCGCCCCGGCGGGAGGCGGAGAGGGCGGCTTCGGTCAGGCGCCGCGTGCGGGCGACGTCGTCGGGGTGGCGGTGGACGATGTCCAGCGCGCCGATGATCACCGTCAGCAGGTTGTTGAAGTCGTGGGCGACGCCGCCGGTCAGCTGTCCCAGCGCCTCCAGCTTCTGGCTCTGCACCAGCTGGGCCTGGGCCTCGTCGCGCTGGGCGAGCGCCTGTTCGATGCGTTCGGCCAGCAGGTCGTTGATGCGGGTCAGGTCGTCCTCGACCTGCTTGGCCTCGGTGACGTCGAAGGCGATGCCGATGAAGCCCGCGAACTCGCCCTGCGGGCCGTAGCGGGGCTGGGAGTAGGACTTCAGCCAGCGCCATTCGCCGTCGCCGCGCCTGTAGCGGGCCTCCAGCGTGAAGGGCTTCAGCGAGGCCTCGCCCGCCACCTGCTCCTTGAGGATGCGCGGCAGGTCGTCGGGATAGAGCCGCTCGCGCCAGTCGAGGTTCAGGGCGTCGTCGTAGGTCCCGCCCACGAAGGCGACATAGGCGTCGCTGACGAACTCGCGCGCGCCGCCGATGCGCGAGACCCACATCAGCGCCGGCGCGCTGTTGGCGAGCGCCCGGAAGCGGGCCTCGCTCTCGCGCACGGCCTCCTCGGCCAGGCGGCGGTCGGTGACGTCGATGTTGACGCCCAGCGCCCGGACCGGCCGCCCGTCCTCGTCGGCGAGCGCCTCGCCGCGCGACAGCAGCCAGCGGACCGAACCGTCGGGCAGGATGACGCGGTACTCCACCGGCTCCATCCGGCCGGTCATGGCCGAGGCGTTGAAGGCGCGCAGCCGCTCGCGGTCGTCGGGATGGACGTTGTCCATCAGCGCGGCCATGTCGGCGCGGGTGGCCAGCGGCAGGTTGTGGTTGTGGTAGATGGCGTCGGACCAGTAGCCCTCGTCGGTCACCAGGTCCCAGTCCCAGATGCCGACGCCGCCGATGTCCTGCGCCAGCTGCAGCCGGCGCTGGGTGCGGGCGAGGTCGGTCTCGGCCGTCCGCTGCGCCTCGCCGAGCTCGCGCAGCCGCAGGACCGCCGAGCGCAGGGTGGCGGAGACCAGCACGCAGGTGAGCGCCGAGGCGAAGAACAGGCCCAGGCCCGCCAGGCCCTCGGCGTCCCAGCCCGGGCCGTACTCGGCGCGGATGAACCACAGCAACGCGGTGCTGAGCAGGGTCGAGAAGAGGCCCCACCGCCAGCCGGCGTACACCGCCGCCATGGTCAGGGCCGGAAAGAAGGGCGCGCCCGGATAGACCGTCTGCGGCGGCAGGAGGCGTCCGGTCGCCACGGCAATCGCGACCAGCGTGAGGGTTACGACGATCGAGCGCCCCCAGCCGGGCCGCGTCGGAACCAGCCTCTCACCCAGCGTCTCTGGTCGGATCGGAGACAGGGTCGCCTCTTTTTGCCGTTGTGACGCGTTTTAGCCGGCCCGGATCGGGGCCCCGCCTTGTCCAGATCATGGCCGAGCCTACGTAATCCGCAAGCAAAGGAGAGCCCATGGCCGTCACAATCGACACGCGCGCCGCCGCGGGCGGAAGCTAGCTTGCGGCGAGCGGCTCTCTTGTTGCTGGCGGGCGCGCTGGCGGCCTGCACGGGGCCCAAGGCGGAGGCGCCGCGCACTTCGCCGGCGGCGCTGAAGCAGCTCGCGAGCCGGATGGATCCGGGCGCGCGGGCGATCGCCGAGCGCAACCTGCCCGGCCGGCGCGAGGACCTCTACGGCCGCACGCCGGGCTGGGAGACGTTCGACCTGTCGGTGCTGCCGTCGCTCGGCGTGGGCGCGCTGTCGGATGTGGACGCCCGGACGATCAACGCGCTTCGTCCCGCCACGGCCAGGGCGGAGCCGGTGAGGCCCTTCTTCCTGAAGGCCAGCGCGTCCGACCGTACGCAGGCGCTGAAGTGCCTGACCCAGGCGATCTACTACGAGGCGGCTGCCGAGCCGGTGAAGGGCCAGCAGGCGGTGGCGCAGACGGTGATCAACCGGGTGCGGCATCCGGGCTATCCGAAGTCGGTCTGCGGGGTGGTGTTCGAGGGCGCGCTGCGCCCCACCGGCTGCCAGTTCAGCTTCACCTGCGACGGCTCGCTGGCGCGCGCGCCGGCGCCGGGCCTGTGGAAGCAGGCGCAGAAGGTCGCCAAGGCCGCGC
>CAMLKO010000203.1 GCA_946480495.1 uncultured Caulobacteraceae bacterium | reverse complement strand
GACAGGCATGTATCGAGCGAGCGGGGGAGCTCCAGGGCCGGGTCGTCCTCGTTCGCCGGCACGACCTCCGCGTCAGCCGTCGTGGCCGTGGCGAGTTCCAGCGACAGGCCGTCCAGCACAGAACTGGCGGACAGGAACGCGCTGAGGGCCGAGGTGTCGGACTTAGGGTCGCACACCACCAGCGCTCGCGCGATCGGAAGGAAGGTCTTCGCGGCAAGAAAGACGGGCGCCGGGCAGGCCCTGACCATGTGCAGCACGTTGCCGCCGAACGCCGTCTTCTCGTCTTCGTGGCTCTCGCCGCGTCTGCCCATGACGAGGAAGTCGGCTCTCGCCGCCAGACCCGCGGCGATCGGCGCGAACTGGCCGCGCGCGTGGCAGAGCCTGGCGGCCTTGGCTCCGACCTCGGCCAGACGGTGGCAGGCTTCGTCGATGACGCTGTCCGGCTCCTTCAGGTCCGGCCCGCGGTCGATGACGAGCGGCTGGTCATCCGGCCCGGAGGGCGGCCGTTCATACTCCTCCACGTGCAGCAGCTCGATCGAGCTCCTCAGACGGCCGCATAGCCAGGCGGCGTGCTCGCAGACGCCGGCGACATGGGCCGAACCGTCGACGCAGACGATCAGGTAGGAGTCGGCGGGTTCCGGTGCGGGCCGCCGGAACGGCACGACCTTATCGCCTGCGCTCAGCATGCCGCCGGGGCCGGGCGGTCGGGAACGAGGATGCTCGGGATGCCCCACAGGGAGCGCAGAGTGCGCGACACGGCGCGACCGTCGCGCACGCCGGCCAGCTTCTCACCGACCAGCGCCAGGCTGATCGGCGTGTGGGCCGCGAGCGCCAGGGCGACGCGGGCGGTGGTCGCCGGGCCGATGACGTTGAAGCCGCGCTCCACCAGCCGCGGGATCATCGTCTCCAGATAGGTTGGATCGGTATGCGCGATAAGAATTGTGCGACCCCTCATGGTCCCTCCTGTCCGTAGCAACCCACCGTATCGTGTTGCGATGCATCAGCCCCGCTGACAAGAGCGTGAGCGTCTCCGCGGCTGAGCGGGAAGGCCGCATGAGGGGCATTTTCCATGGGCGTTCAACAGCTTCACAATTCCCGACGCGATGTTCACATGGCCGTGAGATCGGGGGACGGTCCGTCAAATCGTGGTAGTGAACCCCGCACTCGGCGGGCGCGGGCGAAGATCCAAAGTTCCTGCTGAAAAATCCAGAATACGGCGACCTCTGCGTCGTGAATCGGTGTCTTGCCGCACCGCAGATGTACTTTGGATAAACTGCGCAAAGAGGGACGATGATCGAGCTAAATCCACGGGATATCCCGATACTCGCCGACAATGCGTCAGCGTTCGACTTTGACGACATGGCGCTGTTTCTCGATCTGGACGGCACGCTTGCTCCGATCTCGCGGGCGCCGGCCGAGGTCGGTCCGGACCGTTTGAGAAACCGGCTGCTGGCGCGGCTTGCCGAGCGGCTCGACGGACGGCTCGCCATCGTCAGCGGCCGCCGGATCGAAGACGTCGATCGGATCCTGGAGAGCGTCGCGCCCGCGGTTTCCGGCGTGCATGGGCTGGAACGCCGAACGGCGTCGGGCGAATGGATCGCGGAGGTTCCGCATCCGGACCTGGGCGTCGCCCGCGCCTCGTTCGAGGCGCTCGCCGCCGCGCGCGGGGGCCTGCTGGTGGAAGACAAGACGCTCAGCGTCGCTCTGCACTACCGTGAGGCGCCCGGCTCGGGAGAGGCGGTGCGCGAGCTGGCGATGCGGCTCGAAAAGGCCACCGGCCTTGTCCTCCAGGAAGGACATATGGTGGTCGAGATGCGCACGCCCGGCCCGACCAAGGGCGACGCCGTCACCGCCTTCATGACCGAGGCGCCGTTTGCGGGCGCGCGCCCGGTGTATGTGGGCGACGACCTCACCGATGAAGACGCGTTCGCCGCCGCCGCGGCAGCGGGCGGATATGGCGTCCTCGTGGGCCCTGAGCGGGAGACCCGGGCGACGTGGCGGCTGAACGGGGTGGACGAGGTTCTCGCCTGGATCGCCGCCGGGGTCGCGACCGGGCGAGGCGCTATGCTCGAGGCGGTGCGATGAGCCGCCTGATCGTCGTTTCCAACCGCGTCACACCGCCCGCCGACCAGGGCGCGGGCTCGACGGGCGGCCTTGCCATGGCCCTGTCGGCGGCGCTGCGCGAGTACAGCGGCCTGTGGTTCGGCTGGAGCGGGGAGACGAGCGAAACCTACACCGGCCAGATCGCCATCCGGAAGGTCGGCGGCGTCACCGTGGCCACCGTCGACCTGGAGGAACAGGATCGGCAGGAATACTACAACGGCTACGCCAACAAGACGCTCTGGCCGCTGTTCCACTACCGCGTCGATCTCACCGCCTACGAGCGCTCGTTCGATGCGGGCTACAAGCGGGTGAATACGCGCTTCGCCGAGGCGCTAGCGCCGCTGATCGAGCCGGACGATTTCGTCTGGGTGCAGGACTATCATTTGATCCCATTGGCCCGCGAACTGCGGCGGCTGGGGGTGAAGAACCGCATCGGCTTCTTCCTTCACATCCCCTGGCCGGCGCGGCGGATCATGACCACGCTGCCCAAGCACCGGCGGCTGGTGGAATCCCTGTTCGACTACGACCTCGTCGGTTTTCAGAGCGAGGATTCGCTCAGCGCCTTCGAGGAGTATGTGACGCAGGAGGAGCACGGCGAGGTCACCGCCGACCACCGCGCGGTCGCCTTCGGGGCCTCGACGCGTCTGGGCGCCTTCCCGATCGGGCTGGACACGCCGGACTTCGTAAGCGCGGCCTCCAACCAGGAGGCGCAGCTGATGTACGCCCGCATGCGCGGGAGCATGGCCGGGCGCAAGATGATCATCGGCGTCGACCGGCTCGACTACTCCAAGGGCCTGGAGGAGCGCTTCCTCGCCTACGAGCAGTTCCTGGCCGACAACCCGTCCGAGCTGGAGAAGCTCTTCCTCCTGCAGATCGCCACGCCCAGCCGCGACGAGGTCGAGGCCTACCAGGAAATCCGCGCCCGGCTCGACGGCGTCTCGGGCCGGATCAACGGCGCCTACTCGACGGTCGACTGGGTGCCGGTGCGATACGTCAACCGGGCCTATCGGCGCGACGAGCTGGCCGGCATCTACCGCGCCGCCCACGTGGGGCTGATCACGCCCCTGCGCGACGGGATGAACCTGGTCGCCAAGGAGTATGTCGCCGCCCAGGATCCCGCCGATCCGGGCGTGCTGATCCTGTCGAAGATGGCCGGCGCGGCCGAGCAGATGAAGGAAGCGCTGATCATCAATCCGCTCAGCCGCGAGGATGTCTCCGACGCCATCCGGCGCGCGCTGTCGATGCCCCGCACCGAGCGCATCCGCCGCTGGCGGGCGTTGATGGACGGCGTCGAGAAGGACGACGTGACGGCCTGGCGCGATGACTTCGTGGACGCCCTGCGCAAGGCCGATCCGCCCGCCTTGCAGCTAGTGCCCGCCTAGTTCGTCCCCCATTCGGCCAGCGTCTCGCCCGTGGCGGGGTCCTCGAAGCTGACGTGGTCGAAGGCCACCGCGAACAGGCAGACCGGCCGCTGGCTGGGGCTGTCGGCGCGGCAGCGCACGGGCTCGGCGCCGTCGAAGCCGGTGATCCGGCCCGCCAGCGTCAGCC
>CAMLKO010000202.1 GCA_946480495.1 uncultured Caulobacteraceae bacterium | reverse complement strand
CGATGGAGTTCCAGAACATGAACGGCACGAAGGCGCTCAGCGTCGTCAGCGTGCCGTTCACCACCGGCCAGAACATGCGCACGCCGGCCGCCCGGAAGGCCTCGGCCTTCGGCAACCCCTCGGCCATCTTCCGGTCGGCGTACTCCACGACCACGATGCCGCCGTCGACCAGGATGCCGACGGCCAGGATCAGGCCGAACATCACCATCTGGTTCAGCGTCACCCCGATGCCGTTCAGCATCAGGAAGGCCAGCAGGAAGCAGGCCGGGATCGCCATGCCGACCATCAGCCCCTGACGGATTCCGAGCGTGGCCACGATGATGATCATCACCAGCAGCGTCGCCGTGATCAGGCCGCTCTCGAGCACGTTGAGCCCGCGCAGGATGAACTCGCTCTCGTCGTAGGTGAAGTCGACGGCGATGGTCTGGGGCCAGCGCGTCTGCTCCTCGGCCACGACCTTGCGGACGTCCCTGACGGTATCGAGCACGTTGGCGCCCGAGCGCTTGACCACGTCGATGGCGAAGGCGGGCTGGCCGTTGTAGCGGGTGATCCGGTCGGGCTCCTTGAAGGTGCGCCGCACCTCGCCGATGTCGCCGACGGTGATCAGCCGGTCGCCGTTCTTCTTGATCGGCAGGCTCAGGATGTCTTCCGGCCGCTCGACGACGCCGGGCACCTTCACGGCGAACTTGCCCTGGACCGTCTGCATGTTGCCGGCCGGGACCAGCTGGTTGTTGCGCCCGATGACCTGCGCCAGCTCGTTGGCGGTCACATTGGCCGCTTCCATGCGCACGGGGTCGATGGTGACCTCGAGCACCTCCTCGCGCCCGCCGCCGAGCTCGGTTCTCAACACGCCCGGCAGCGTCTCCAGCTTGTCCTGCAGCTCGCGCGCGTTCTGGTACAGCGTCCTCTCCGGCGCCGGGCCGTAGAGCATGATGCCCAGCACCGGGTCGTCGTTGACGTTGTTCTCTTCGATGACCGGTTCTTCGGCGTCCGGCGGGAAGTGGCCGCGGGCCAGGTCCACCTTGGCGCGGACGTCCTGAAGGACCTTGTCCTTCTTGAAGTTCACCTCGAACTCGAGGCTGATCACCGCCGCGTTCTGCATCGCGACGGCGTTCATCTCCTTCAGCCCGTCGAGCGACTGCAGCTCACGCTCCAGCGGCCGCACGAGCAGGCGCTCGGCGTCCTCGGGGCTCACGCCGGGGTAGGGGACGGTGATCGAGACGTAGGGCACCGGGATGTCCGGGCTCGATTCCCGCGGCATCGCCAGATAGGCGAAGAAGCCGAACAGGCTGGCGACCGCCGCGACCGCCAGGACGACCTTGCGCCGCTTCAGCGCGCCGTCGATGAGGGCTGCGATCATCGGGCGGACACCCGCACCTTCTGGCCTTCCGACACGTAGGACTGGCCAACGGTGATCAGGCGCACGGGGCCGCGCAGGCCCGCGATCCAGACGCCGCCCGCCGTCTCGTCCAGCACCTTCACAGGCGCGAACGCGACCCGGCCGTCAGCCCCGACGTAGCGCACGCCCTGACGCCCCGCGGAGTCGAGCACCAGCGCCGTCTCCGGCACCAGGTGGGCGGGCCCGGCGCCGGCCGAGACCTGCACCTCCGCCGACAGGCCCGAACGGACCACCGCGCGCGGGTTGCGGGCCTCGATCTCGACCCGGTAGGTGCGGGTCTGCGGGTCGGCGTCGTGGGCGACATAGCGGACGCGGCCGCTCAGGATCTGGCCGGAGACCAGCCGGGCCGTCGCCGGCGCGCCGACCTTCAGCTGGGCGGTCTCGGTCTCGGCGACGTCGCCGACGATCAGCAGCGGGTCGAGCTCGATCACCGTCCCGCAGGGCTGGCCGGGCGAGAGGTAGGTGCCGACCTCGGCGTCGCGCTGGTCGAACACGCCGGCGAAGGGCGCGCGGATGTTGATCTGGTTCAGCGCCACCTCGGCCTGCCGCACGGCGGCGGTGGCGGAATCGAGGTTGGCCTGGTCCTGCAGCACCTGGGTCTCGGAGCGGAAGCCCTTCTTGGCGAGCTCGGCCGACGCCTGCCGCTGCAGCTGGCGCGATTTCAGCGCCGCGCGGGCCTGGTCGAGCGTGGCCTGGCGGGCGTCGACCTCCTGGCGGCACAGAACCTGGCCCGGCCGCACAAAGGCGCCTTCCACCACGGGGGCGGCGGCCACCACCCCGGCGGTCTCGGCGCGCACCACCACCGTCCGCGCGGCCTCGGTGTGGCCGCGGACGACGATGTCGTAGGGCTTGATCTGTTCGGGAACCAGCGTCGCCTGGACGAGCGGGTCCTGGTGGCGGGCCATCGCGGCGGCCGCGTTCTTGGCCTCAGTCGCCTGCGCCTCGCGGTCGGAGTCGCCGAACATCGCGCGCACGACGAAGTAAAGCACCATCACCGCCACGATCCCGGCGGCGAACACGTAAGATGACTTCCAGCGCATAATCAGACCCCGGGGGCTGTCGTCTCGAGGGCGATTGGGGGAACCGCACAACCTGGACGGCAGTGAACCTGAACGGTGTTGGGTATCCTATGGAGGCTAATGAGGTGCAAATGAATTCCCCGACAGGTTAGGAAGGCGGGTATGCCGTCGGAAAAGCGTGGCCGAACGGACACAGGAGAGAACCCGAAATGCAGTATCTGCACACCATGGTCCGGGTGCGCGATTTGGACGCAGCGCTGGATTTCTACTGCGACAAGCTGGGTCTGACGGAGGTCTCCCGCATCGAGAACGAGGGCGGCCGCTTCACGCTGGTCTTCCTGTGCGCGCCGGACGACGTCGACCTCGCCAGGGAACGCCGCGCGCCTCTCGTCGAGATCACCTTCAACTGGGACCCGGAGGACTACGGCGGCGGCCGCAACTTCGGCCACCTGGCCTACGCGGTCGACGACATCTACGCGGCCTGCCAGCGGCTGATGGACGGCGGCGTCACCATCAACCGCCCGCCGCGCGACGGCCACATGGCCTTCGTCCGCTCGCCCGACGGCATCTCCATCGAGCTCCTCCAGAAGGGCAAGTCGCTGCCTCCCGCCGAACCCTGGACCTCGATGCCCAACGTGGGCGCCTGGTAGGGCGTTTTTGATCCATCCCATGGCGGAACACCCCGGTCGGGTGTGCTGTTCGGTCCCTGTCAGCAGGAGGGACCGCCATGCTCGACGCCGCCTATGCCCGCAATCTGATGGTGGAGCGCCAGCTCCAGCGCCGCGGCGTCCACGACAGCCACGTCCTTGAAGCCATGCGTGAGGTGCCGCGCGAGGCCTTCGTGCCGGAGAACCTGCGCGAGTTCGCCTACGAGGACTCGCCGCTGCCCATCGAGTCCGGCCAGACCATCAGCCAGCCCTACATCGTCGGCTACATGATCGCCTCCGCCGAAATCCGCCCCGGCGACCGGGTGCTGGAGATCGGCGCGGGGTCCGGCTACGCCGCCGCCGTGATGAGCCGCATCGCCGGCAAGGTCTTCGCCATCGAGCGCCACGACGACCTCACCCGCACCGCCGAAGGGCGGTTGAAGCGCCTCGGCTACGACAACGTCATCCTGCGCACCGCCGACGGCACCAACGGCTGGGCCGAGGAGGCGCCGTTCGACGCCATCCTGGTCGCGGCCGGCGGGCCCTCGATCCCGCAGGTGCTGATGGAGCAGCTCGACATCGGCGGGCGCCTGGTGATCCCCGTCGGCG
>CAMLKO010000201.1 GCA_946480495.1 uncultured Caulobacteraceae bacterium | reverse complement strand
CGGACGCCCCGCGCCGCGAGCCTGTCCTGCACCACCCCCCAGTCGGCGGAGAAGCCGAAGGCGCCGGCCTCGAACAGGACGGTGGGGCTGTCGTGCTCCGGACCCTTGCAGACGATGTGCAGGCGACGCCCGCCGATGTCGACCATGCGGCCGCGCAGCGGCGGCGGCTTGCTTGCGGCTGACATGGCTCCCCCCACAGCGACCGCGGCCAGCAGGGCGAGGACAATGGCCGCCGCCGGCCGGACCGCGTGCTTGAACATTCCCGCACTCTAGCGGCGGGAGGCATCGCGTCGAGGGGTGAAGCCTAGCTGTCGGCGCCGAACTTGCGGGCCGCCCACTTGGAGACCTGGGCGATGCGGACGACCGGGGAGATTTTCGAGGCTTCCGCGTAGGGCAGGGCGTCGGGCTGGAAGCTGCGGTCCATGAAGACCGACGGGTTCAGCGGCCGGCCGTCCTTGCGGATCTCGAAGTGCAGGTGCGGGCCGGTGGAGTGGCCGGTGTTGCCGATCACCGCGATCTTCTCGCCTTCGCCGACCGGCGTGCCGGGGGCGACGTCCGGCAGGGTCGAGGACAGGTGGGCGTAGAAGGAGGTCAGGCCCGTGCCGTGGGCGATCTCGACGTAGCGGCCGTAGGATGAGCTGACGCCGGTCTTCATGACGACGCCATCAGTCGTGGCGACGACGGCGGTGCCGTCCGAAGCGGCGATATCGACGCCGGCGTGCAGGCGGCCGGCCTTTTCCCAAGGCAGCTTACGCAGGCCGAAGGGCGAGTTGACCTCATGCCCCGGCACCGGATCGGCGAAGGAGATCAGCTGGATGGTCGCGTCTTCCTGCGCCTGCGCCTTGTGGGCGTCGAAGGTGACGACCGCGCCGACCACGCCGGCCGCGATGATGAGGGTGGCGGCGGACATAGCCACACGCGCCGCACGGCTCGCCTGAGCCAGACGTTGCTTGATCACTTCTGGAACCTCGTCCCGACTGTGCCGGGGTTCTTGTGCGGTCGTAGAGGTTTAGCCGACCGCGCCCTGGCGTTTCCCGATGATGAGCAGCGAAATTGCTGGCGAACCGGGGCCACAATGGGGCGCAGCTTGACTGTAAAGCCGCGGCATACGGTCACGATTTGCGTGAAATGGCAGCGCTTGTTCTAGAGCGCCTTGAGAATTCCCTCGACCATCTTCTTGGCGTCGCCGAACAACATCATGGTGTTGTCGCGGAAGAAGAGCTCGTTCTCGACGCCCGCGTAACCCGACGACATGCCGCGCTTCACGAACAGCACCGTGCGGGCCTTTTCGACGTCGAGGATCGGCATGCCGAAGATCGGCGATTGCGGATCGGTCTTGGCGGCCGGGTTGGTGACGTCGTTGGCGCCGATGACGAAGGCGACGTCGGCGGTCGAGAACTCGGAGTTGATGTCCTCCAGCTCGAAGACCTCGTCGTAGGGCACGTTGGCTTCGGCCAAGAGCACGTTCATGTGGCCGGGCATCCGGCCGGCCACGGGGTGGATGGCGTACTTCACCTCCACGCCCTCTTCCTTCAGCCGGTCGGACATCTCGCGAAGGGCGTGCTGCGCCTGGCTGACCGCCATGCCGTAGCCGGGGACGATGATCACCTTGGAGGCGTTCTTCATGATGAAGGCCGCATCATCCGCGCTGCCCTGCTTCACGGGCCGCGTCTCGACCTTGCCGCCGCCCGCGGCCGCCGCGGAATCGTCCGCGCCGAAGCCGCCGAGGATCACGGAGATGAAGCTGCGGTTCATCCCCTTGCACATGATGTAGGACAGGATCGCGCCCGACGAGCCGACCAGCGCGCCGGTGATGATCAGGGTGATGTTCTCAAGCGTGAAGCCCAGCGCCGCGGCCGCCCAGCCCGAGTAGCTGTTCAGCATCGACACCACGACGGGCATGTCCGCCCCGCCGATGGGGATGATCAGGGTGATCCCGATCAGCAGGCTCAGCCCGAAGATGCCCCAGAAGGCCCACAGCGCCGAGCCGCCGCTCATCACCAGCACCACGATCAGCGCGACGATGGCCAGGCCGATGACGATGTTGAGCAGGTGCCGCGCCGGCAGCAGGATCGGCGCGCCGCTCATGTTGCCGTTGAGCTTGGCGAAGGCGATCACCGAGCCGGTGAAGGTCACCGCGCCGATGGCGAGGCCCACCGACAGCTCGATCAGCGAACGCATCTGCACCGCGCCATCCGGACCGACGATGCCGTAAGCTGCGGGCGTGTAGATGGCGGCGACCGCCACCAGACAGGCCGCCATGCCGACGAGGCTGTGGAAGGCCGCGACCAGCTGCGGCATCTGGGTCATGGCCACGCGCCGGGCGATGAAGGCGCCCACGCTGCCGCCGATGACCACGCCGGCCAGGATCAGGCCCAGGGTGACGGCGTCCAGCGCGCCCTGGCCCCACAGGGTCAGCAGGGTGGTCGCAACCGCGATCCCCATGCCGATCATGCCGTTGCGGTTGCCGCGGCGGCTCGACTCAGGGCTCGACAGCCCCCTCAGCGCCAGGATGAACAGCACCCCGGCGACGATGTAGGCGATGGCGGCGAGATTGGCGTACATGTCCCTCTCGCGCCCCTACTTCTGCTTCTTCTTGTACATGGCGAGCATGCGCTGGGTGACCAGGAAGCCGCCGAAGATGTTGACGGCCGCCAGCATCGCCGCGGCCGCGCCCGCGCCCTTCGAGACCCAGACGTGCGTCGTCGCCGCCGCGCCGTCGACACCGTGCGCCGCGGCCGCCAGCAGGGCGCCGACGATGATCACCGAGGAGATGGCGTTGGTCACGGCCATCAGCGGCGTGTGCAGGGCCGGGGTGACCGACCAGACCACGTAGTAGCCCACGAAGATCGCCAGCACGAAGATGGCGAGCCGGTAGATGGTGGGATCGACGGCTGCGGCTTCCATATCAGGCGCCCTTCAGGTTGGGATGGACGACGGCGCCGCCCTGGGTGACCAGCGCGGCCTTGAGGATCTCGTCCTCGTAGTCGGGATCGAGCTTGCCGTCCTTGAGCAGCAGGCCCGCGAAGGCGAACAGGTTGCGGGCGTAGAGCGCCGAAGCGTCGGCGGCGATGCGGCCGGGGAGGTTCGGCGCGCCGAGGATCTTGACGCCGTTCTTGGTGACCACGGTGTCGCCGAGCTTGGCGCCCTCGACGTTGCCGCCCTGCTCGACCGCGAGGTCGACGATCACCGAGCCCGGCTTCATGGTCGCGACCTGAGCGCCTGTGACCAGACGCGGCGCGGGGCGGCCCGGGATCAGGGCGGTGGTGATGACGATGTCCTGCTTGGCGATGTGGCCGGAGATGAGCTCGGCCTGCTTGGCCTGGTATTCCTTGCTCATTTCCTTGGCGTAGCCGCCGGCGGTCTCGGCCTGCTTGAACTCCTCGTCCTCGACGGCGACGAACTTGGCGCCGAGCGATTCCACCTGCTCCTTGGTGGCGGGACGAACGTCGGTGGCGGTGACGACGGCGCCGAGACGCCGCGCCGTGGCGATGGCCTGCAGGCCCGCGACGCCGACGCCCATCACGAAGACCTTGGCGGCGGCGACGGTGCCGGCGGCGGTCATCATCATCGGCAGCACGCGGCCGTAGGCTTCGGCGCCTTCGATCACCGAGCGATAGCCGGCGAGGTTGGCCTGCGAGGACAGCACGTCCATCACCTGCGCCCGGGTGATCCGGGGCA
>CAMLKO010000200.1 GCA_946480495.1 uncultured Caulobacteraceae bacterium | reverse complement strand
CCGGAAGCGCCGCGGGGGACGGCGCTGACTCCGGCACGGTGCAGGCGCTGATCGTTACGGCGCAGAAGCGCGAAGAGGACATCCAGGATGTCCCGATCGCGATCTCGGCGTTTACGCAGGAGGACCTGACGCGCAGCCAGGTCGCCGGCGGCCCGGACCTGATGACCCAGGTCCCGAACATGACCTTCACCAAGACGAACTTCACGTCTTATTCGATCCAGATCCGCGGCATCGGAACCCAGGCCATTTCGGCGACCACGGACCCGGCGGTCGCTGTCGCCTTCAACAACACGCCCTTCGTGCGTAACCACTTCTTCGAGCAGGAGTTCTATGATCTGCAGCGCGTGGAAGTCCTGCGCGGTCCTCAGGGCACGCTCTATGGCCGTAACGCGACCGCCGGCGTCGTCAACGTCATCTCCGCGAAGCCGAAGTTCGGCTATGAAGCGAAGGTTTCCGCCGACCTCGCCAACTACAATTCCAGCCGTATCGAGGCGATGGTCAACGTACCGTTGGTGGACGACAAGGTGGCGCTACGCTTGGCCGGCGCCTGGACGAAACGAGACGGATACGCATTCAACGAGATTACCAGCGCCCCGATCGACGGGCGGGATCTTTGGTCGACGCGCCTGTCGCTGCGCTTCACGCCCAACGACGCCATAGACGCGAACCTCATCTGGGAACATTTCGAAGAGAAGGACGACCGCCTTCGTTCGGGCAAGCAGCTTTGCAAGACCGACGAGATCACCGAGTTCGCGGGTTTTCCGACCACTCACTACCAAACGTTGCCGGAGTACGGCCAAAGCCTCCTGTTCGCGGGCGTGCAGGGCAGCTTCAGCCAGGGCTGCGCTCCTTCGTCCCTCTATTCCCCGGATTCCTTCCAGACGCCCGAAGGCATCGCGCTTCCCTACTACCTCCCCTTGAGCGCCGTCTTCCTACCGGCGGCGCTGGATGATCCGTACGTCAGCCGCGGCCAATCGCACGACCTGCGTGTGATCGAGTCGACGGTGGCTCCGCAATACAAGGCCAAGGCGGATGTGGCCGAGCTGCAGGTCAGCGTCGATCTGAGCGATACGTTGACGCTCAGCTCCGAAACCGCGTGGGCTTCGGATTTCATCTTCTCGATGCAGGACTTGAACCGCTTCAACACCGCTTCGGGCGCGTGGGAGCAACTGCAGCCGGGCGGCTTGGTCTATCGGGCGGGCATTCTCGATGACCTCAGCCCGGCGGGGTATCCCCAGTTTTGCGATCCGCAGATTGGATGCGCCGACCGTTTGGTCGCGCTCGACCTGGCGACCGCCACCTCTCAGCAGTTCAGTCAGGAACTACGTCTGGCGTCGGACTACGACGGTCCGTTTAACTTCAGCCTGGGCGCAAACTTCCTGCGCTACGACACCGTCGACAAATACTATGTGTTCATAAACAGCCTTTCGATCATCTCGGCGATCGCGCCGAGCGGGTTGGCGGAGCCTCTTCCGCCGTATGTCGCCGGCGAGACCGACAACAGCTTTTGTCTGCGAAACGGGCCAATTCCGCTTGATCCCACGCAGGCGCAGCAGATCCTCGGATGCACCTATATCGATCCCAACCCGGTCGGATCCCTGAATGATCTGGGCCACAACTACTTCCTGTCGAAGAACCCCTACAAGCTCATAAGCTACGCGGTGTTTGGCGAAGCTTATTACAAGATCGCGGATAACCTGAAGATCACCGCCGGTCTGCGCTGGACGGTGGACAAGAAGGAAGCGCCGCTGATCCCCAGCTGGATTCTCGCTTCCAACGGCGCCGGCTATCCGGTCGCCGAGGTCGTCGACCAGGAATGGCGCGAGCCGACGGGACGGCTGGCGGTCGACTGGAAGCCGGACCTGCCGTTCACCGACGAAACGTTGGTCTATGGATCGTACGCCCACGGCTACAAGGCCGGCGGGGCCAACCCGCCGACCTATGGAAAGGCGATCTATTCCGGCAACGAGGCGGCGGAAATCCTTATCAACCAGTCGGTCGTCAAGCCGAAGACGTTTGAGCCGGAGTTCGTCGACGCCTTCGAGCTGGGGGCGAAGAACACCCTCGACGAGGGCCGCATGACGTTAAATCTCGCGGCGTTTTATTACGATTACAAAGACTATCAAATTTCACAAATCGTCGACCGTTCGGCGAGCAACCTCAACTTCGACGCCAACGTCTGGGGCGCCGAGCTGGAGGCGGACTGGCGGCCGCTGGAAAACCTGCGGCTTGGTCTGAAGCTGGGCTACGAAAAGACCAGGGTGGCCGATGGCGAAAAGGCGATCGACATCATGGACCGGACGGCCGGCAATGACGCCTGGACGGTCTATCGACCGTTCCCGTCAATCCCCTCCAACTGCATCCTCCCGAAATGGCTGTTCATCGGCGAGGTGCCCTCGACGCCGCCGAACCCGGAGCTCGTCAACGTCGGCGGCCGTGGCGGCGGCAATCCCGGCGGTTGCGAGCTGTCCTACATCTTTGGATACGACCCGGCGACGGGCGCTCCCTATACGCCCAATCCGGGCGCCTTCCTGAGAGCCGGCGTCAATTACGCTGACTGGAGCACCGATCCGGCCATGTATCCTGGCTGGCCGACCGACCCGACGACCGGCCAGCCGATCCCGATAACCAACGGAATGGATTACCCCGGCTGGAATCCGAACATCGACTACGGCAACAACCACGGCGAGGGCTTCTTCAAGGACCTGTCGGGCAACGAATTGCCGAACGCCCCGAACTACACGGCGACGCTGACGGTGGACTACACCCTGCCGCTGCCGAATGACTGGCTGATGACGCTGCATTCCGACCTCTACATGCAGTCGGAGGCCTGGACGCGGATCTTCAACACTGAAGGCTACGACAAGCTCAAGGCTTATACCAACGTCAATCTGGCCGCCATCTTCACCAACGATGCGGCCGGTTGGAACGTGATGGCCTACGTCAAGAACGTCTTCGATCGCGACAGCATCACCGGGGCCTTCCTGTTTTCCGACGACACCGGCCTGACCACCAACGTCTTCCTGACCGAGCCGCGTCTGTATGGCTTGCGGGTGACGAAGGAGTGGACGGGAGGCCCTTGGTGGACCGGCGCCAATCCCGATCACCCCGCCGGCGAACCCTATCCGCTCACCATCGAAATCGGCGGTCAGGTGCAACGGCACGACGCGCCCTACGTCGCGCAAAGGCCATCCTTCGCCGGCCAGTTTTCGGAAAAGCTGGACATCTTCACGGCGATGCAGAACCGCGACCTCGACTGGGGCGACGGTCGCGAGGTCAAGCTGACCTGGCGACCCATCGGCAGCCGCTGGAACGTATCGGCGGGGGCCCGGTTCGGAGATACCAACAGGGGTGACCGGGTCGTTGTCGGCGAACCGGGCGATTGCGCCGCGAAATACGTGGGTCCCGACTCCTTTGCCGGAGGCCGGCTGTGCAACAACAACTGGTCGGAAGTATTCACCTACGAAAAGGATGAACACACCCTCGCGGACTTCATGGTCGGGCGCGATGTCGGTATCGGCGCGCTCCGTGCGTCATCGGTTGCGGTCGGTTTGCGCTATGCCGACTTCACCTCGACCACCAAACTGAAAATGAGCGGCGTACCCGACGCCAACCTGCCGAAGTATGCATTCCTGGGGACGCCGGTGACCCACCACCGCTACGACTCGGACCTGGCTACCGCGCGCCATTTCAAA
>CAMLKO010000199.1 GCA_946480495.1 uncultured Caulobacteraceae bacterium | reverse complement strand
GTTCGATGGCGGCTAAGATAGCCGGTAGAAGCGGGGGCAAGTACGACCTCGGCCAAAACAGCGACATTAACGTCACGCCGTTCGTGGACGTGATGCTGGTGCTTCTGATCATCTTCATGGTGGCCGCCCCGATGGCGACGGTGTCGATCGCCGTCGACCTGCCGCCCGCCGTGCCCAGCCCCGGCAAGCCAAAAGAGCCGGTGTTCATCAACGTCCAGAAGTCTGGCGGGCTGTTCCTCGCCGATCGCCCGACGTCGCTGGAGACGCTGCCGAGCGATCTGGTCGGCGCGCTGCAGACCAAGGGCGTCGTCAGCGGCTTCCAGCAAGAACGCATCTTTATCCGCGCCGATGCGGATGTTAAGTACGGCGACTTCATGGCCGTGCTTAACGTCCTACAAGGAGCCGGCTTCTTTAAGGTCGGCCTGATCAACGAAGACATCAGCTAAGCAAGGCTGAGGTTCAGAGGGGACCACAAGGTTGGGCCGGCGGGCGACCGCCGGCCTTTTCTTTGTCCGCCGTTCAGGCTGTGCAGGCCTCGAACCCGGCCTTCAGCGCCGCCTCGTCGAGATCGCGTCCGATGAAGACCAGCCGGCTGTAGCGCGGCTCGCCCTCTTTCCACGGACGCTGGAAGTCGCCTTCCATGATCATGTGGACGGCCTGGAAGACGAGACGACGCTCCTCGCCCTTCACGTCGAGGATGCCCTTGGCGCGCAGGATGTCGGGGCCCTTGGTCTGGATCAGGTCGTTCAGCCACTGGGTGACCTTGATCCCGTCCACCGGTTGCTGGAGCGTCAGCGACACGCCCCGGATGCCGGCTTCGGCGACGTGATCGTGCGCGTGGTGGTGATGATCGTGGTCATGGTCATCGTGGCAGTGCTCGTCGTGCACATGCCCGGGCTCGCCATGCGCGGGGTTCAGGAACTCGGGATCGAGCTCGTTGATCCGCGCCAGGTCGAAGCTGCCGCGGCCGAGGATGGCGTCCAGCGGCACGTTGGAACGCTGGGCGCGATGGATCGGGGCCAGCGGATTGAGCCGCCGGATCTGCGCCTCGACGGCGCGCAGCTCGTCCTCCGAGACCAGGTCGGTCTTGTTGAGCACGATCTGGTCGGCGAAGGCGATCTGCTCGACGGCTTCCTTCGAGTCCGCGAGCCGCAGCGGCAGGTGCTTGGCGTCGACCACCGTGGTCACCGAGTCGAGCCTGGTCTTGGCCCGCACCTCCTCGTCGACGAAGAAGGTCTGGGCGACCGGCCCCGGATCGGCGAGGCCCGTGGTCTCCACCACGATGGCGTCGAAGCCGCCCTTGCGCTTCATCAGCCCGGACAGCACCCGGATCAGGTCGCCGCGCACCGTGCAGCAGACGCAGCCGTTGTTCATTTCGAAGACTTCCTCGTCGGCCCCGACCACCAGGTCGTTGTCGATGCCGACCTCGCCGAACTCATTGACGATCACGGCGTAGCGCTTGCCGTGGTCCTCGGTGAGGATGCGGTTGAGGAGGGTGGTCTTGCCGGCGCCGAGGTAGCCGGTCAGCACGGTCACGGGAGTCTGCTGGGTCATGGCGCCTATCTAGGGCGGCGAAGGCGGATCGGAAAGCCGCGCCGGTGTTGACCGATACAGATGTTATATAATAACAGCTAAGCCATGGCCGACGATAGCCCGACCGCAGCCCCCCTCGACGGCTTCCGCCGCGACCGCCTCTACCTGGGCGCCGACCACGCCCGCAACGAGCGCCGCACGCGCGTCGCCTCGGCCATCTGCGCGGTCAGCCTGGTGGTCCAGGTGGGCGGCGGCCTTCTCTATAACTCCGTAGCGCTGACGGCGGCGGGGCTGCACATGGCCGCGCACCTGGCCGTGCTGCTGACCGCCACGCTCGCCTACACCTTCGCCCGCCGCTACGCCGCCGACCCGCGATTTTCCTTCGGCACCGGCAAGCTCGGCTACCTCGCGGGCTTCGCCAACGCCGTGGCGCTCGGCGGCACCGCCCTGCTGATCGCAATCGAAAGCATCGAGCGGCTGATCCATCCGCAGGCGGTGCAGTACGGCTCGGCCATCTGGGTCGGTCTGTTCGGACTGGCCGTGAACCTGCTGACCGCGATCCTGCTGCGCCCTGATCGCCACGGCCACGATCACGACGTGAACATCGGCGCGGCCTATCTGCACCTGACCGCCGACGTGATCGTCTCGGTGCTGGCGCTGGCCGGCCTCTATGCCGGCCGAAAGCTCGGCTGGACCTGGGCCGACCCGGTCGCGGGCCTGCTGGGCGCGGTCCTCGTCGCGCGCTTCGCCTGGGACCTGATCCGCAAGGCGGCGTCCGTCCTCCTCGACATGAACCCCAGCAAGGCGCTCACCGAGGAAATCCGCGAGCGGCTCACCGCGCCGGGCGAGCGCCTGATCGACCTGCACCTCTGGCGCCTGGGCCCCGGCCACCATGCGCTGCTGGCGGTCATAGCGGCGGACAAACCGCCGGAGCACTACCGCGCCCGGCTGGCCGATCTGCCCTCGCTCAGCCACATCACCATCGAGGTGCGGCCAAGCGATTAGGGCTTGGTCTCGCAGACCAGGTGGCTGAAGTACCAGCGCTCGCCGCTCAGCTGGGCGCGGCGGGCGATCATCCGGCCGTAGCGGTCGCCCAGCAGGTCCTGGCACAGCTTCTCGCCGCGCTCGTTGTTGGCCGGAAAGGTGTTCTGCTGGTCGGACCAGCTGAGATCCTCCGGCGCCATATGAAAGGCGACCACCTGACGGTTGGCGGCCTGCGTGGCGGCGTCCACCTTCAGGGCGATGGCGTTGAGGCGCTGCTGCACCGGGTCGAGGCTGGGCGCTCGGATCTGGGCGGCCGCCGGCGCGGCGAAGGTCATGAGGCCCGCTGCGACGAGCAGGCCGGTCGTAATCCTGGTCATGGGCAACCTATCGGTCGCTGGGGCGCGGCGCCCCCGATGAGCCCCTTGAATTACGACGCCCAGCACCCTCAGGGAACGCCGTTCGGCGAAGCTTGGCAACCCGCCTCCCGGCGTTGACTTGAAGGCTTTGGGCTGTATAAAGCCGCCTCCTCGCCCGCGGGCCCACTCGCGGGCGCAAATCTTTTTGCGAAACAGAGTCGATAAGCCATGTACGCGGTCATCAAAACCGGCGGCAAACAGTACCGGGTGAAGGCGGGCGACCTGCTCGTCGTCGAGAAGCTCGACGGTGAACCGGGCGCCGAAGTCTCCTTCGGCGAGGTGCTGATGCTGGGCGACGGCGGCAACGTGACCGTCGGCGCGCCCACCGTGGCCGGCGCGGCCGTGACCGCGACGCTGATCGAGACCCGCAAGGGCGAGAAGATCAAGATCTTCAAGAAGATCCGCCGTCAGGGCTATCGCCGCACGCGCGGCCATCGCCAGCTGGAAAGCGTCCTGCGCGTCACCGCCGTCGGCCTGAACGGCAAGCAGGAGAAGTGGGACGGGACCGTCGACCTGACCACCAAGGCGGTGCTGAACGCCCGCGCCCGCAACCTGAAGATCGCCGGCCTGACCGCCGACGCCGCGCCCGCCAAGGTCTCCGCCGCCGACGTGGTGGTGAAGGGCTCCAAGGCGAGCCCCGTCGTGAAGGCCACGGTCGTCGAGCACGCCGAGCCGGTCGCCGCCGAGGCCCCGGCCAAGGCCGCCGCGCCGAAGAAGGCCGCCGCCCCCAAGGCTGAGGCCAAGCCCAAGGCTGCTGAGCCCAAGGC
>CAMLKO010000198.1 GCA_946480495.1 uncultured Caulobacteraceae bacterium | reverse complement strand
GACGTTGCATCGCCGGCCAACAGCTTTGCGAGGCAGGATGTTCCAGGAGGCAAACCCATGAGCGTGATCGGCTGGCTGGTCGACGAACCGCAGAGGCCCGCGCTGCTGGAACGCTTTCCGCCGGTCTATGCGAAGACCATCGCCCACCACGTCACGCTCAGGTCGGGCGTGGCCGAAGATGAGCCTTTGCCGCCCGATGTCACCGCCGTGATCGTCGGCGAGGCCGATGACGGGGAGGGCGTCCAGGCGCTGGTCGTCGAGATCAACGGGACGACGGACCGGCCGGACGGCTCGACCTATCACATCACCTGGTCGCTGGCCGACGGGCGGGAGGCGAAGGAAAGCAACGACGTCATCCGCGACCACGGCTGGACGCCGCGCGAGCATGTGCCGGTGAAGCTCACCCCGGGGCGGTTTTCTGGTTAACCATCTCTGAACCGGCGGCGATCAACATGCGCCGTGATGCGAAGCTTGAATCTGATCGCCGCCGTCATCGCCTGCGCCGGGCTGGTCGCCTGCGCGGGGACCCCGAAGCCGTCGGTCGCCAACGCGCGCGGGACCATGAAACCCTACCAGGTGCACGGTCAGTGGTACGTGCCCAGGGACGATCCGCACTATGACGAGGTGGGGATCGCCTCGTGGTACGGGCCCCAGCACCAGGGCCGCCCGACCGCCGACGGCGAGATCTTCGACATGCGAAGGCCCTCGGCCGCGCACAAGACGCTGCCGCTGCCGTCGATCGTGGAGGTCAAGAACCTCGAGAACGGCCGCAAGATCCGCGTGCGGGTGAACGACCGGGGCCCCTTCGCCAAGGGCCGGATCATCGACCTGTCGCGCGAGGCCGCCGACCAGCTGGGCTTCCTGGAAAAGGGCACCGCGAAGGTGCGCGTGCGCTACATCGGCCGGGCCGACAGGGCGCAGGCCGACATCGAGGCGCGCGCCTACGCCGAGGCGGACGGCCGCTAGACAAGCCGCACGATCCGTTCGATTGAGAGCGGGTGGCGCGCGGGAAATTCATCACGCTGGAAGGCGGGGAGGGGGCCGGGAAATCGACCCAGCAGAACCGCCTCGTCGCGCGCCTGACGGACCTGGGCCTGCACGTGGTGGCCACTCGTGAGCCCGGCGGCTCCGAAGGCGCCGAGGCCATCCGCGAGCTGCTGGTCAACGGGCCGCCCGACAAGTGGTCGGCGACGACCGAAGTCCTGCTGATGAACGCCGCCAGGCGCGATCATCTGGAGCGCCGTATCCGGCCTGCGCTGGAGCGCGGGGCCTGGGTGGTGTGCGACCGCTTCGCCGATTCCACGCGGGCCTATCAGGGCGCGGGCGGCGACGCCGATCCGGCGCTGATCGAGATCGTCGAACGGCAGGTCGTCGGCGAAACCCGGCCCGACCTGACCATCATCCTGGACCTGCCGGTGGAAGACGGCCTTCGCCGCGCCGCGCACCGGGGCGGCGGCGAGGCGCGGTTCGAGGCCAAGGGGACCGAGTTCCACAAGCGCCTGCGCCAGGGCTTCCTCGACATCGCGGCGGCCGAGCCGCAGCGGTGCGTCGTGCTCGACGCGACCGCCGAACAGGACGTGGTGGCCGAAGAGGTCTGGGCCATCGTCTGCAACAGGCTGGGCCTTTGATGGACGAGCCGCTGCACCCGCGCGAGGTCTATGACGCCGAGGGCCTGGAGGGGCCGGAGGGCGCCTTTCTCGAAAGCCTGTCGCGCGGACGGCTGCACCATGCCTGGCTGCTGACCGGGCCCGAGGGCGTGGGCAAGGCGACGTTTGCCTATCGCGTGGCCCGGCGGCTGCTGGGCGCGGCGGCCGATCCGGCGCTGGGGGTGCTGGGTTCGAAGATCGACGATCCGGTCAGCCGCCAGGTCGCCGCCCGCTCGCATCCCGACCTGATGGTGCTGGAGCGCGAAACCGACGACGGCAAGGCGCGCAAGGTGATCCCGGTCGACGAGGCGCGGCGCCTGCCGGAGTTCTTCGCCCAGACGCCGGCGTCGGCGCCCTATCGGGTGGCGATCATCGACGCGGTGGACGACCTGAACGTCAACGCCGCCAACGCCGTGCTGAAGACACTTGAGGAGCCGCCGGAGCGCGGCGTGCTGCTGCTGGTCTCCCATTCCCCGGGCAGGCTGCTGGCCACCATCCGCTCGCGCTGCCGCACGCTGGCGTTCCCGCCGCTGGACGAGGGGAAGGTCGCGGCGATCCTGGAGCAGCGGGCGGGCCTCAACATCGAGGACGCCACACGGCTCGCCCGGATGGCGCACGGCGCGCCGGGGCTGGCGCTGCGGCTGGCGGCCATCGGCGCGCTGGAGGTGGACGCCGCGGCGCACGAGATCCTGCGCCACCTGCCGCGCACGGACGACGCGGCCCTGCTGGCGCTGGTCGACAGGTTCCGGGGCGCCGAGGGGCAGGAGCGCTTCGAGCTGCTGTTCTCGCGGCTGGCCGAGCAGGTGCACGACATGGCCGTCGGCCAGGCGCTGGCCGGCGAGGAGGGGGGTCTCGACCGCTGGGCGCAGGCCTGGGAGATGCTGACGCGCCTGCCCGGGGAGGCCGAGGCCTTGAACCTCGACCGCGCCGACGCTTTCTGGACGGCGATGCGCGAACTGAGAGCCGCGGCCGCCGCCTGATGCTGATCGACAGCCACGTGAACCTGCACGCGCCGCAGTTCGCCGAGGATTGCGACGAGGTGATCGAGCGCGCCCGCGCCGCCGGGGTCGGGCTGATGGTCACCATCTGCGACAAGGTCTCCTCGTTCGAGGCGGTGCACGCGATCGCCATGGCCCACGACGACATCTGGGCCACCGTCGGAACGCACCCGCACGAAGCCAAGGAAAATCCGGACCTTACAGCCAAAACATTGATTAGCCTCGCGGCGCGGCCGAAGGTGATCGGCATCGGCGAGACGGGGCTCGACTTCCACTATGACCTCAGTCCGCGCGAGGTGCAGGCTCAGGTCTTCCGCCAGCACATCGCCGCCGCGCGCGAGACCGGCCTGCCGCTGGTCGTCCACACCCGCGAGGCCGACGAGGTCATGGGCGACATCCTCGAGGCGGAGCACGCGCGCGGAGCCTTCAAGCTGCTGATGCACTGCTACACCAGCGGGCCGGAGCTGGCGCGGCGGTGTGCGGCGCTGGGGGCGTGGTTCTCGGTCTCGGGGATCGCGACCTTCAAGGCCGCCGACGAGGTGAGGGCGGTGATCGCCGACATGCCGGCCGACAGGATCATGCTGGAGACGGACTGCCCCTATCTCGCGCCCGTGCCGATGCGGGGCAGGCGCAACGAGCCGGCCTACCTGCCGCATATCCTGGCCAGGCTCGCCGAGATCCGCGGCTGGTCGCTGGAGGAGGCGGAAAAGCGTACGGAAGACGCCTTCTTCGCCTGCTTCGACAGGATTCCCCGCCCGTGAGCGACGTCCTCGAGTTCACCATCCTCGGCTGCGGCTCGTCCGGCGGCGTGCCCAGGGCCGACGGCGACTGGGGCGCCTGCGATCCGGCCGATCCCAGGAACCGGCGCTGGCGCTGCTCGCTGCTGGTGCGCCGCAAGAGCGAGGCGGGGCCGCTCTACGAGACGACCGTGCTGGTCGACACCTCGCCGGACCTGCGCGAGCAGGCGATGGCCGCGGCGGTGAAGCGGATCGACGCGGTGCTGTTCACCCACGACCACGCCGACCAGGCGCACGGCATCGACGACCTGCGCGCCTTCTTCCTGCGCCAGCG
>CAMLKO010000197.1 GCA_946480495.1 uncultured Caulobacteraceae bacterium | reverse complement strand
CGACGCCGGCCTGCACCTCGGCTACGCCCCGATGGGAATGCGCTAGGCGCCCATTTTTTGGGCGATTGTGCGCTGCAGCGCGCAACAACAGCACAGCCGGACGCGCTCACGCTCCATCAACCACCGCCGCGTTAGGCGAGCGGGGCCGCATCGCCGATGCTGGCTGCGTCGAACCTTCCTTGGGGGGCGGGTTTGGCGAACAACAAAGGGGATAACAATGAAAGTTCTGAAGCTTGCTCTTTGCGCCGCGGCCGCTTCGCTGCTGACCGCTGGAGCCGCCTCCGCTGCGCCGGCCATCGCCTGGAACGTGGGCGCGGCCACCGACTACGTCTTCCGCGGCTTCACCCAGACCATGGAAGACCCGGAAATCTTCGGCGGCGTCGACCTGACCCAGGACATGTTCTACGCCGGGGCCTGGGCCTCGAACGTCGACTTCGGCGACGAGACCGACGCCGAGCTCGACCTCTACGCCGGCGTCACGCCGACGCTGGGTCCGGTGACGGCCAACCTGGGCGTGATCTACTACACCTACATCAACGCGCCCGACGACACCGACTACAACTACGTCGAGGTGAAAGCCGCCGGTTCGGTTCCGGTCGGCCCGGCCACTGTCGGCGCGGCCGTCTACTATTCGCCGGAGTTCTTCGGAAAGACCGGAGAGGCCTGGTACACCGAACTGAACGGCTCCTGGTCTCCGGTCGACAAGATCACCATCGGCGGCGCCTACGGCCATCAGGACGTCGAGCTGGCCGGCGACTACAACACCTGGAACCTGGGCGCGACCTTCGCCTTGACGGACCACGTCAGCGTCGACGCCCGCTATCACGACACCGACATCGCCGACGACCTGTGCACGGACATCTGCGACGCGCGTGGCGTCCTGACCCTCAAGGCGACGTTCTAGTCTTTTCCCCGTAGTAAGCGTGCAAAGCCGCCGCGGCCTCCGCGGCGGCTTTTTTACGCCCGCCGCTCCAGCCGCAGGCGGGGCGCGAAGACCAGCTGCTCCATGAACCGCCACAGCGCGCGCAGCTCGCGCGCGGCCGGACCGGCAGGGTCGGCTTCCACGGCCGAGCACCCGGTCTCCATCGCGGTCTGGTAGCCCGTCCGCGCCCTCAGCACGACCGGGACGATCGGCAGCCCCAGCACCGCCAGCGCCCGCAACGCCTTGCGCACGGCCGGCGGCTCGATCCCGTCGCGCGCCGGCGGCGCCTGGTTCAGCAGGATGAGGGCCGGCTTTTGCAGCCACTTCAGCATCTCCGCCGTCCGCGCGGCCGCCGCCAGGTCGAGGAAGGTCGGCCGCACGACCAGCAGCGTCAGGTCGCTCAGCACCACCGCGTTGCTCATCCCCTCTTCGGCCCCGGCGGGCGTGTCGATGATGACGGCCTCGACCCCGCCGCGCTGGGCGGCGACCTGGGCGCTGTAGAGGCCGCGCGAGGTGGTGGGCGCCCACCTGGGTCCGCCGCCCTGCCGCAGCCGCAGGGCCTCCACCGCCGATCCCTGCGGATCGAGATCGAACAGCGCCGCGCGCTTGCCGCTCAGATGGGCGGCCAGCGCGAGATGCACAGCGACGGTTGTTTTCCCCGACCCGCCCTTGCGGGCCACGACAGCGATGGTGCGCACGACGACCCCGACCCCCAGACAGCAGAGCTTATGCCTGCGGGCGCGAGTCGAGAAATGGCGAACTCGGGTGGTCGAGCCAAAAACCCTAATGCATTTATAGGCTTAATCCCCAGGTTTCTGGAGAAGCCGGCGCCTCAGTCCTTCGATTTGAGGATTCGGTTGGCCTTGGCGTCGATCTTCTTCTCCTCGGACCTGGAGAGCTTGCCCTTCTTCGCCATCTGCGCCGCGCGGGCCTTGGCGTTGGCCGCGTGGGACTTGTCGGGCATCGGGTAGGCCCGCTTGCCGGGTTCGCCGAAGTCGCTCTTGGGCAGCGCGTTGCGCCGGTCGGCGTTGAGCTCAGCCATGGTGGGATCTCCCTGGGAATAGCCGTTCGATGGCTAGCCAACCTCCCAGGGACCGCTCCCGTTCCGATGATTTTTGGCTGGTAGGGACGGTGGGACTCGAACCCACACTTGGTCGCCCAAAGCGGATTTTAAGTCCGCTGCGTCTACCGTTCCGCCACGTCCCCTCGCCGCGAAAATCCTTACGCCACGGGGCCTGACCCGTCGAGGCGCGCCACTTCGCCGCGTCCAGATCCGCAGGATTGCCGTTCGCCGCCGGCAAGCGCAGCTTCACCGCACGATGGAGGTGTTCGCCCATGGGTGAGGCGCTCCGCTATGCCCGCGACTGTTCCGGCGGGTCGTCGGCCGACTACATCATCATCCTTGCGGGACTGTGCGCGGCCCTGTTCTTCGCCGGCCTCTTCCTGGACTCCAACACCCAGGCGCAGCTGCAGGCCTATCTCTCGGGCCTGCTCGGCCTGCACTGAAGGCTTAGCCCTCGACCTCGGTGATCTTCGCCACGCCCGCCGCGCGTAAGGCCTGCGTCAGCTCGGCGATCGTCGCCTCCACCTCGGCGGCGTCGCGTCCCCGAATGACGAGGTTCGACCCGTAGCCCTCGGCCGAAAAGAACGGATAGCTGCCCAGCGACAGGTCCGGATGCGCGTTGGCCACCGCTTCCAGCGGCGCGGCGATCGCGCCCTCGCCCGAGCCGTCGACGCGCACCGTCTTGGCGATGACCACCGCGCCGTGCTTCAGCCGGTGGCCGACGTCCTCGAGCATGCCGCGCATGATCTGGGGCACGCCGGCCAGCACGAAGACATTGCCGATCTGGAACCCCGGCGGGCCGTTGACCGGATTGCGCACCAGCGTGCCGCCTTCCGGCACCCGCGTCATCCGCCGCCGCGCAGCGTTCAGGTCGTCGCCCCAGCGCGAGCGCATCATTTCCAGGATCTCGGGATGCTCGTAGAGCGCCACGCCGAACGCCTTGGCCACGCAGTCGGCGGTGATGTCGTCGTGGGTGGGCCCGATGCCGCCGGTGGTGATCACATAGTCGTAGCGGGTGCGAAGCGCGTTCAGCGCCTCGACGATCTCGTCCTCGTTGTCGCCGACGACGCGCGCTTCCTTCAGGTCGATGCCGAAGGTGCCGAGATAGCGGGCGATGGCGTTGAGGTTCACGTCCTGGGTGCGGCCCGACAGGATCTCGTCGCCGATGATCAGGACCGCGGCCGTCGAGACCTCACTCGCCATTTCCGCCGTCCTTCCCTATCTCTCGCCGCTCGTTTCCAACTAGGCCGCGCATGCAATTCCCGCAACCGCTCGTCAGGGGCCGGCTGGTCCAGCGCTACAAGCGCTTCTTCGCCGACGTCGTGCTGGAGAGCGGCGAGGAGACGACGGCCCATTGCCCCAACCCCGGCGCGATGCTGGGTCTCAATGTGCCGGGCATGGGCGTCTGGCTCTCGAAGTCCGACGACCCCAAGCGCAAACTCGCCCACACGCTGGAGATGGTGGAGGCCGACGGCGGACTTGTGGGCGTCAACACCATGAACCCGAACCGCCTTGTCGCCGAAGCGCTGGCCGACGGCGTCATCGCCGAGGTCGCGGGCTATGAAAGCGTCCGCCGCGAGGTGAAGTATGGCGCGAACAGCCGCGTCGACTTCCTGCTGGAGAGCCCGGGCAAGCCGCCGGTCTGGCTCGAAGTGAAGAACTGCCACTTCCGCCGCGAAGGGCCTCTGGCCGAATTCCCCGACTGCGTGGCGGCGCGCTCCACGAAGCACCTGC
>CAMLKO010000196.1 GCA_946480495.1 uncultured Caulobacteraceae bacterium | reverse complement strand
ATCGGCGACATGATCGCCTGGTGCTACCGGGAAGTCCCCAAGTGGAACCCGATGAACGTCTGCAGCTATCACCTGCAGGAGGCGGGCGCGACGCCGGAGCAGGAGCTGGCCTATGCGCTGGCGACCGCGATCGCGGTGCTCGACACCGTGAAGGCCGGCGGCCAGGTGCCGGAAGAGGACTTCGAGGTCGTCTGTTCGCGCATCAGCTTCTTCGTCAACGCCGGCGTCCGGTTCGTGACCGAGATGTGCAAGATGCGCAGCTTCACCCAGCTGTGGGACGAAATCCTGGAGCAGCGCTACGGCGTCCAGGACCCCAAGGCGCGGCGCTTCCGCTACGGCGTGCAGGTCAATTCGCTGGGCCTGACCGAGCCGCAGCCGGAAAACAACGTCTATCGCATCCTGCTGGAAGCGCTGGCCGTGACGCTGTCGAAGGACGCGCGGTGCCGGGCGCTGCAGCTGCCGGCCTGGAACGAGGCGCTGGGCCTGCCGCGCCCGTGGGATCAGCAGTGGTCGCTGCGGCTGCAACAGGTGCTGGCCTACGAAACCGATCTGCTCGAATTCGAGGACATCTTCGCGGGCTCGCACGTCGTCGAGGCCAAGGTCGCCGAGCAGAAGGCGGGCGCGCTGGCTGAGCTCGCGAAAATCGACGAGATGGGCGGCAGCGCCGCGGCCATCGGCTACATGAAGGCCCAGCTGGTCGGCTCCAACGCCGAACGCGCGCGCCGCATCGAGACCGGCGACATGACCGTCGTCGGCGTCAACAAGTGGACCGAAACCGAACCCTCGCCGCTGTCGGCCGGCGAAAGCTCCATCGAGACGGTCGATCCCAAGCTCGAAGCCGACGTCATCGCCAAGCTGAAGGCCTGGCGCGCGGCGCGCGACCAGAACGCCGTCGACCGCGCGCTGGCCGACCTGAAGGCCGCCGCGAGCGAAGGCCGCAACGTCATGGAGCCCTCCATCGCCGCGGCGAAGGCGGGCGTCACCACCGGCGAGTGGGGCGGGGCGCTGCGCGAAGTGTTCGGCGAATACCGGGGCCCGACGGGCGTCGCGCTCGTCGTCTCATCCGACGGCGCCGAGGACATCGAGGCGGTGAAGAAGGAAGTCGAGCGCGTCTCGCAGGCGCTTGGCCGCACGCTGACCTTCCTGGTCGGCAAGCCGGGCCTCGACGGCCACTCCAACGGCTCGGAGCAGATCGCTACCCGGGCGCGCGCCGTCGGCATGGAAGTCATCTACGACGGCATCCGCTCGACGCCGGCCGAGATCGTCGCCCGGGCCAAAGAGGGCAAGGCGCACGTGGTGGGCCTGTCGATCCTGTCAGGCTCGCACCTCGATCTCGTGCAGGAAGTCGTGCGGCTGATGCGCGCCGAGGGCCTGGGCGACGTGCCGGTCGTGGTCGGCGGCATCATTCCGCCGGAAGACGCGCTGATCCTGCGCCAGATGGGCGTGGTGCGGGTCTATACGCCGAAGGATTTCCAGCTCACCGGCATCATGGCCGACGTCGTGAAGGTCGCCGAGCAGTCGGCGCTGCAGACCGCCTAGTCGCGGTCGGCGCGGGCGGTCGCCGGCGCGGGCCAGACGCGGACCATCACCGCCAAGGTGATCGAGCCCAGCACGGCCAGCGCCGCGCCCAGCCACTGGACGGCGTTCATCCCATGCGCGGCGAGCTGGCCCGCCAGCGCGCTGACGATCACCACGAGAATGGCGCTCGCCCAATTGGCGGCGTCCTGTTTGCTGAGACGCTTGAACATTCCGGTCCCCAACCCACTGGTTTCGCAGGCCGGGGACAAAGCCAGAATCGGCGCCGCGAGTCTCTGCGACACGGCGGCGCGGCGGCCTTACGCCGCCTGTCTGCGCGTGGCCGGGACGTGCTTTTCGATCAGTCCGGCGAAGGCGGAGAGCAGCTTTTCGAGCAGCTGGCGCGTGTCGTCCTTGGTCAGCTTGCCGGCGTCGTCGAAATACTGGCCCGTGTGGTTGAGGTAGGCCTCGGGCTGCTGCAGCACCGGCATGTCGAGGAAGACCAGCGACTGGCGAAGCTGGTGATTGGCGCCGAAACCGCCGAGCGCGCCGGGCGACTGGCTGATCACCGCGGCGGGCTTTTGGGCGTACACGCTCGAGCCATAAGGCCGCGAACCGACGTCGATGGCGTTCTTCAGCACGCCGGAAACACCGCGGTTGTACTCGGGCGTGACGAAGATCACGCCATCGACCGGGCGGACTTCATCGCGGAAGCGCGTCCACGCCGCGGGCGGGTCCTTCTCCAGATCCTCGTTGTAGAGCGGCAGGTCGCCGATCTCGACGATCTTCAGCTGCAGCCCCTCCGGCGCGATGCCGATGAGGGCGTTGGCGACCTTGCGGGTCAGCGATTCCTTGCGAAGGCTGCCGACGAGGACGGCGACGGTGCGGGCCATGGGTGTGCTCCTTGCACGAAATCAACGCTTCAACAGATAGTCGCGCTCCCCGTATTTGCAACAAGACCTGTTCCAGATTTATCCGCGAGCGCCGTTCGGCAAAGGCCGTGCTCAGCGCTGCGTCGGCGTCGCGGGGGCTTTCTGGTAGGCGGTGGGCGCGGGCTTGGAGTTGGCGACGGCCACGGCCACCGCATGGCTGTTGGGCGTCGTCATCAGGTCCTGGTCCTTCGGCCCGAGCATGAAGAAGGCCAGGGCCGCGGCGGCCAACGCGAGCGCGATCGGCAGGGCCAGGAACCAGAGCGAGAAGCTGCGGCCCTTGCTTTCCTTGGCCGGCGGCGTCTCTACGGCCTCAGCCTTAGGCCCCTCAATGTCGCTCATGAAAACTCCATAACGGTTTCGCTTGCCAAGGGAACGGACGCCGCAAGGGGCGGTTCCGACCGGGCCTGCCTCAGGACCTCGCCCGGTCGATCCGTCCGCAAGGGAGCTGAAAGCGAAATATTGACAGAAGTGTCATTTTCATCGCTTCAGGACGAATTCACGCGCAGACGCGAAAGCGACGCCGCGGGCGGGTTGACCCGCCGGGCGAGGCTGCGCGATGGGATCAGCCGGACGATCCTTGGGGAGGGTTCACGTGGAGTTGGGTGCGCGGATCAGGCGCGACATTACTTACCTGCGCAACGCCCTGCGCACGCTGGGGCAGGTGCGGCCGATCAAGGCCGACTCCAAAACGCTCGCCTGTGACGACCTGGAAGCCGCCGTCGACAAGTGGCCGGAGCGCCGCGCCATCACCTTCGAGGGAAAGACCCTCACCTACGCCGAGTTCGACCAGCTCGCGAACCGCTACGCCAACTGGGCGCGCGCCCAGGGCCTGACGCGCGGCCAGGCCGTCGCGCTCTTCATTCCCAACCGGCTGGAATACATCGCCATCTGGTATGGCCTGACCAAGGTCGGGGTGATCACCGCCCTGATCAACAACAACCTGGCCGGCGCGCCGCTCGCCCACTGCATCAACATCTCCGGCGCGACCCACGTCATCGTCGATGACGAGACCGCCGCCGGGTTCGAGGCGGTGAAGGAACAGCTGGCCCACCCCGTCCGCGAATGGACGCTGGGCCGTCCGCACGGGGCGCTGCACGATCTCGCCCAGGCGCTGAAGAGCGCCAGTCCGATCCGTCCGGACCGGGCGACCTGCCGCGCGGACATGATCGCCAAGGACGTCGCCCTCTACATCTTCACCAGCGGCACCACGGGCCTGCCCAAGGCCGCGAAGATGACCCACATGCGGGTCCAGCTCTACATGCGCGGGTTCGCCG
>CAMLKO010000195.1 GCA_946480495.1 uncultured Caulobacteraceae bacterium | reverse complement strand
ATGAAGCACCTGCCCAACATCCTCACCGGCGGCCGGCTGGTCCTGACGCTGTTCATGTTCGTGGCGCTGGCCAGCGCGGCGGGCGCCGGCCCCTGGCGGGCGGACGACATCCCGATCAACCTGCAGTTCGCCCTGCAGCGCTGGGCCTTCTGGGCCTTCGTCATCGCCGCCGTCACCGACTTCTTCGACGGCTGGCTGGCCCGCAAGCTGCATGCCGAAAGCCTGTGGGGCGCGATCCTCGACCCGATCGGCGACAAGGTGCTGGTCTGCGGGGCGGTGCTGGCGCTGATGTTCTCGGACCTGCGCACGGCCATCGCCTTCCCCGCCGCGCTGATCCTGTTCCGCGAATTCACCGTCAGCGCGCTGCGCGAGGTCGCCGCCGGCAAGGGCGTGCGCCTGCCGGTCACCCTGCTGGCGAAGTGGAAGACGACGCTTCAGCTGGTCGCGCTGACCGCCGAGCTCGCCCTCGTCTGCTGGGCGGCTTTGGGCCTGCCCGACGACCCCGCCTGGATGGGGCCGTTCACGATGGCGGCGCACACGCTGCTGTGGATCGCCGCCATCGTCACGGTCTGGACCGGCGCGCAGTACTGGGAAGCCGCGCGCAAGGCCCTGACGGCCGACTAGCTCACCGGCACCATCAGGTGCGCGTAAGGCGTGCCCGCCCACATCACGTAGGGCTTGGTGGTGTCAGGCGTGGGACTGGCCGGATAGCCCGCCAGCATCGCCTTGTCGCCGACGATCATCACGTGCGGTCCGGTCTTGACCCAGTTGTTCTCGACCGTCGGCGCGGTGGCGTAGGGGTCGGTGTTCGAAGCGTCCGTGCCGCCCTCCAGCATGTACATGAAGCCGGTCTTCGCGGGGGGCTCCTTGTGGCCGAGCCAGGCGCTGATCCAGCCCATGGCGTTGGAGTCGGCGCACATCGGGTCGGGGCCCGGCGTCGCCGGCGCGTCGGCCATGCAGGTGAAGCCGTTGGTCCCCTTGCGGACGACCCGCATGGTCCCGTCGGCGTTGGCGGCGACCACGGTGGCTTCCTTGCCGACGGCCGCGGGGGCGGCGCTTTCGGCGCTGCGGATGATGTCGTCATCCGTCGCGTTGGCCGGCAACGCCATCGCCATGCCGGTGTTGGTGGCGGCGGCCTCATTGCCGGCGGTCGTTGTCGTGCTGGTGGTGGTGGACGTCTCGTTCGTCGCGGTGTTGGAAGCCGGTTTGTTGCAAGCGGCCAGCAGCAGCGGCGCGGCGATGATCAAGGAAGCGAAAGCAACTGCCTTACCCATGACTACCTCCCTCATGGGGCGACATGCCCATCGCACAAATACCACGGTTAGGCGGGCGAACCCTATTCCACAGGTTCAGGACATCGGATTGGGAGCAGGCGGCGGGTCGTCCGGCAGCGGAATGAACTCGTCGTGGTCCAGGTCCGGCAGTTTCATGCGTCCCGCGCGCCAGTCGGCCTTGGCCTGCTCGATCCGCTCTTTCGAGTGCGAGACGAAGTTCCACTCGATGAACCTGGGCCCGATCGGCTCGCCGCCCAGCAGCATGACCGTGGAAGGCTCCAGCGCGGTGAAGGCGATCGTTTCACCCGGCGCAAACACCGCCATCTGGCCGGCATGCAGCGTCTGGCCGTCCGCCTCGACCGTGCCTTTGGCGACATACGCCGCCCGCTCCGGATACTCCGCCGGCAGCCCGGCCCGCGTCCCGGCCGCGAGGTCCCAGTGCACGTAGAAGAGGGGAGAGAACACCGGCACCCTGGCTTCCACGCCGAACGCCTTGCCCGCCACCAGCCGCGCCTTCAGGCCGCCGCTCTCGTAGGCGGGCAGGTCGTCGCCTTCGTGGTGCGAGAAGGCGGGATCCGTCTCCTCGTCCTCGACGGGCAGCGCCAGCCAGCTCTGGATGCCGTCCATCCTGCCGCCGTGGGCTCGCAGATGCTCGAACCGCTCCGAGTGGGTGATGCCGCGCCCGGCGGTCATCCAGTTCACTTCGCCGGGCCGGATCGCGATCTCGGACCCCAGGCTGTCGCGGTGGGTCATCTCGCCTTCGAACAGGTAGCTCAGGGTCGAGAGCCCGATGTGCGGATGGGGCCGCACGTCGACATTGCGCGGAAAGCCCGGCTCGAAGGTCGCCGGACCCATGTGGTCGAAGAAGACGAACGGCCCCACCGAACGATGGGCGGGGAAGGGGAGAACCCGTCCGACCTCGAAACCCCCCAGGTCCTTGCGGCGCTGGTCAATCACGAGGTCGATCATGGGAGCCTCCTAGGTGTGGGGGCTCACATAGGGGCTCACCAGCCCCAGCGGCACCGCCGTCGAGTTCTTTACGCCGCGGATGACGATCCGGCTCTCGATGTTCGACACCAGCCCCAGCGACAGGATCTTGTCGCGCAGGAAGTCGTCGAAGGCGTGCATGTCGCGGGTGACGATGCGCAGCTCGTAGTCGGCGGCGCCGGTGACGGTGGCGCACTGGACGACTTCCGGCCAGCGGATCACGGCCTGCTCGAACTGGTCGAGGTTCTCCTTGGTCGGCAGCGACAGCTTGACCGTGCAGTAGACCTCGAAGCCCAGGCCCAGCTTCTCGCGGTCGAGGATGGTCACCCGCCGCTGGATCACGCCGGAGTCCTCCAGCCGCTTGATCCGCCGCCAGCAGGGGCTGGAAGAAAGCCCTACGCGTTCGGCGATCTCGGCAACCGAGAGCCCCGCGTCGTGTTGGATAAGGTCGAGAATCTTGGCGTCAACCGCATCCAACTGCTCGGACAAACTTTGTTCCCCCATAACGGCCTCTTACGCCCCTTTTGTGCTGCACATTAAGGAAACACGGGCAAGCCTTTGGCAAGCATTTCCCTGCTCCTTATATGATCTTCCAAAGAGGGACGGTAGTCAGGAAGGAAAGTTTTTCCAATGCGGCACTCTGACGTGACGCTGGACGACAAATATCTCCTCCAGGACGGCCGCGCGTACATCACCGGCGTCCAGGCCCTGATCCGCGTACTCCTCGACCGCCGCCGCCTCGACGAGCGCATGGGGCTGAATACCGCCGGCTTCGTCTCCGGCTACCGCGGCTCGCCCCTCGGCGGCCTCGACCAGCAGGCCCACCGCGCCGACGCGCTGCTTGCCGAACACAACGTCGTCTTCAAGGAAGGCCTCAACGAAGACCTCGCCGCCACCGCGGTGTGGGGCAGCCAGCAGGTCAACCTCTTCCCCGGCGCCCGCTACGACGGCGTCTTCGGCATGTGGTACGGCAAGGCCCCGGGCGTGGACCGCAGCGGCGACGCCTTCCGGCACGCCAACTTCGCCGGGACCTGGCCCAAGGGCGGCGTCCTGGCCGTCGCCGGCGACGACCACAGCTGCAAGTCCTCGACCCTGCCCTCGCAGTCCGAATACGCCTTCCAGGATTTCGAGATGCCGGTCCTGTCGCCCGCCGACGTGCAGGAGGTGCTGGACTACGGGCTGCTCGCCTACTCGCTGTCGCGCTTCTCGGGCCTGTGGGTCGGGATGATAGCGCTGGCCGACACCATGGACTCGGGCGTGACGATCGACGTCTCGCTGGGGCGCCATCAGCATGTGACGCCGGAGAATTTCGCCATGCCCGGCGGCGGCCTTGGCATCCGCACCAAGGACCAGCCGATGGACAAGGAGCGGCGGCTCCGCGCCTACAAGCTCCCCGCCGCGCTCGCCTTCGCCCGCGCCAACGCCATCGACCGCGTGGTGCTGGGCGGCGGCCGCCAGCGGCT
>CAMLKO010000194.1 GCA_946480495.1 uncultured Caulobacteraceae bacterium | reverse complement strand
AGCGGCGCCCGCTGCAGGACGTGCTGACCTGCATCCGCGAGAAGTGCTCGATCCACGAGGCCGGCCTGCGGCTGGAGGCCAACGCCGAACGCCACCTCAAGTCCCCCGCCGAAATGTCCCGCCTTTTCGCGCGCTGGCCGCAGGCGGTGGAGCGCACGCTGGAGATCGCCGGGCGCATCGGCTTCGACCTTGGCCAGCTCCGCTACGAATATCCCGACGAGCCGGTGCCGCCCGGCAGCACGGCGATCCAGCACCTGACGAAGCTCGCCTGGGACGGCGCCAAGTGGCGCTATCCCGACGGCGTGCCGGAGAAGGTGAAGGCGACGCTCCGCAAGGAGCTGCGGCTGATCAAGGAACTCGACTACCCCAACTACTTCCTGACCGTGCACGACATCGTCAAATGGGCGCGCGCGCAGGAGGACCCGATCCTGTGTCAGGGCCGCGGCTCGGCGGCCAATTCGGTGGTCTGCTTCTGCCTGGGCGTGACCTCGGTCGATCCGACCAAGAAGGACCAGGACCTGCTCTTCGCCCGCTTCCTGTCGAAGGAGCGCGGCGAGCCGCCCGACATCGACGTCGATTTCGAGCACGAGCGGCGCGAGGAGGTGATGCAGTACGTCTATCGCCGCTACAGCCGCGACCGCGCCGCCATCGTCGCCACCGTCATCCACTACCGCCCGCGCAGCGCCATCCGCGATGTCGGCAAGGCGCTGGGCCTGACCGAGGACATCACCGCCGCGCTCGCCAACACCGTCTGGGGCTGGAGCGAGGAGCCGCCGGGACATCACGTCCGCCAGGCGGGCCTCGACCCGGAAAATCCCGAGATCAAGCGCGCGGTGGCGCTGGCGACGGAGCTGCTGAAATTCCCCCGCCACCTGTCGCAGCACGTCGGCGGCTATGTGCTGACCAAGCGGCGGCTCGATGAGACGGTCCCCATCGGCAACGCGGCCATGAAGGACCGCACCTTCATCGAGTGGGACAAGGACGACATCGACAGCCTGGGCCTGATGAAGGTCGATGTGCTGGCGCTCGGCATGCTGAGCTGCCTCAAGCGCGCCTTTCGGCTCCTGAACCGGCACCACGGCCTGGCGCTGCAGGAGATCGCCGACGTCCCGCAGGAAGACCCCGCGGTCTATGAAATGCTCAGCCGCGCCGATTCCGTCGGCGTCTTCCAGGTCGAGAGCCGGGCGCAGATGTCGATGCTGCCAAGGCTGAAACCCAAGGAATTCTACGACCTCGTCATCGAGGTCGCGATCGTCCGCCCGGGCCCCATCCAGGGCGACATGGTCCATCCCTACCTGAAGCGCCGCGAAGGCCGCGAGCCGGTGGTCTTCCCAAGCCCGGCCCCGCCGCACGATCCCAACGAACTGCGCGAGGTGCTCGGCAAGACGCTGGGTGTGCCGCTCTTCCAGGAACAGGCCATGCGGCTAGCCATCGAGGCGGCGAAGTTCACCGAGGAGGAGGCCAACGGCCTGCGCCGGGCGATGGCGACCTTCAAGAACCTGGGCAACCTGTCCGACTACAAGGAGAAGTTCATCCGCGGCATGGTCGGCCGCGGCTACGACCTCACCTTCGCCCAGAACTGCTTCAAGCAGATCGAGGGCTTCGGCCACTACGGCTTCCCCGAAAGCCACGCGATCAGCTTCGCCCTGCTGGTCTACGCCTCGGCCTGGATCAAGTGTCACTACCCGGACGTCTTCTGCGCCGCGATCCTGAACGCCCAGCCGATGGGGTTCTACCAGCCCGCCCAGCTGGTCCGCGACGCGAAGGACCACGGCGTCGACGTCCGCGCGCCCGACGTCCTGCACAGCGACTGGGACTGCACGCTGGAGGAGGGGACACGCCTGAAGGCCGTGCGCCTGGGCCTTCGCCAGGTCCGCGGTCTCAAGAAGGACGAGGCCGAGATGCTGACAAAGGCGCGCGATGAGGGCGCCTGCACGGTCCACGACTTCGCCCGCGTGCTCACCCAGCGCTCGATGGAGCTTCTGGCCGAGGCCGACGCCTTCCGCTCCATCGGCCTGGCGCGGCGGGAAGCCCTGTGGGCGGTGAAGGGCCTGTCGGGAGAGGCGAAGGCGCCGATCGAGGTCCCCTTGCTCACCCAGCTGCCGCTGTTCCAAGACGAGGCCGACCTGCCGTCCATGAGCCTGCCCGAGCATGTGGCGGAGGACTACCGGACCACCAGCCTGTCGCTGAAGGCCCACCCCGTGCAGTTCTTCCGCCCCCGGCTGGAGCGGATGCGCGCCACGCCGGCCGCGCGGCTCGCCTCCATGAGGAACGGCGCGCGGGTCACCGTCGCGGGCCTCGTGCTCATCCGCCAGCAGCCGCAGACCGCCAACGGCGTCATCTTCCTGACCATCGAGGACGAGACCGGCCCGGCCAACGTCGTGATCTGGCGCGACCGCTTCCAGGCCAACCGGCGCACGGTGATGATGGCGTCGTTCCTCGCCATCCACGGCCGGCTGCAGATGGCCGACGGCGTCATCCACGTGGTCGCCGAACGCTTCACCGACCTCTCGGCCGAGCTCGCCCGCCTGCGCGAGGAACCCCGCGAAATCACCGCCTCCCGCGAGGTCAAAGGCCGCCTGATCCGCAGCCGCGACTTCCACTGAAAAATTTCCTCGCCGCCCTGTAGGGGCAGGCGCAATCTTCCACTCCTAATCATCGAGACGTCCCGGCATCGGCCGGGGCGGGCGTTTGGTCCATGGGCGGGCGATTTGGCGGCGACCCCGCAACATCCCGGGAGCGATCCGGCCAGGGAAGCCTTCCCCGGCTGGATGGCGCAGTACGGGCCGGCCCTGCGCGCCTATTTCCGCAAGAAGGCCGGCGCGGCCGAGGCCGAGGACCTGGTGCAGGAGGTCTTCCTGGCCATGCAGGCCCGCGGCGGCACAGACGGCATCGAGCACGTCGGCCGCTACATTTTCCGCGTCGCCGCCAACGTCATGGCCGGCCGCAACCGGCCCGGAACCTGGCGCTGGAGCGAGCACGCCACCCTCGACGAACTGATCCTGGCCGACGAATGCTCGCCCGAGCGCGCGCTGATCGCCAAGGAGACGCTGGAGGACCTGCTGGCCGCGCTGAAGGCCTCGCCGCCCCGCGCCGCCCAGGCCTTCATCCTCCACCGCTTCGAACAGCTGCCCTACGAGGAGATCGCCCGGCGCATGGGCGTCTCGGTGAAGGCGGTCGAGATGCACGTGCGGCGCACGATGGAGCGGGTGATGGTGCTGATGGAGGCGCGGACATGAGCGCGGCCCTCGACCTGTCGCCCGTCAAGCGCGAGGCCGTCGCCTGGTTCACCCGCCGCCAGGGCGGGCTGACGGATGCCGAGCTGCGCGAGCTCGACGCCTGGCTGGACGCCGATCCCGCCCATGCCGAGGCCTATCAGGCCGTGATGCGGAGCTGGGCGCGGATGGAGCTGCCGCGCGAGGCGCCCGAGCTGCTGGCCATGCGGGCGAAGGCGCTGAAGGTCGGGCCCGAACGCCGCGTCGTCTGGCGCATGGCCGCCGGGATCGCGGCCGCGGCGGTGCTGGGCGGCGGGGTCTATGCCTGGCGGACCGACCTCATCGGCTATCGCGAATATCCGAACCAGACCTTCCGCACCGAGGTCGGCCAGCGCTCGACCGTGACGCTGCCGGACGGCTCGGTGGTGACGCTGAACACCAACACCGTCCTGCGCACCAGGGCCGACGGCGAGCGGCGGCTTCTCTACCTCGACAGGGGCCAGGCCTTCTTCAAG
>CAMLKO010000193.1 GCA_946480495.1 uncultured Caulobacteraceae bacterium | reverse complement strand
GCGGATGGCGAACACCACCCGGTCGCCCGCGTCGCTCTGGCGCGTCGCCATCGCCCACCACTCGGCGAAGCCCTCGCCGCAGCCGTTGATCGACATGATCTCCCAGGCGGCCGGATCGCAGTCGATGGCGCCGCGCATCTCCTCGCGCATCTCGGACGTGATGGGCTCCAGCCGCACGTGGCGGCCCTTCAGGGTTTTCGGCTTGATGATCATGGGGCCCTTTTAGCGTGAGTCTCGCCCTTGCGCCGTCCTCCCCAAATCGGCAGAATGGTTCAAACGACCGTTTGAAAAGGAAACTCCCCCATGGACTTCGATCTCACGCCCCGCCAGCGGGAAGTGCGCGACCGCGTGAAGGCCTTCATGGAGGAGTACATCATCCCCGCCATCCCCGAGTACGAGGCGGAGATGAACGTGGTCGGCGACGCGCGCTGGAAAGTCATCCAGACCGTCGAGAAGCTGAAGGCCAAGGCCAAGGCCAAGGGCCTGTGGAACATGTTCATGCCGCCCCACAGCGGCCAGACCCATGTCGACGACAGCTTCGAGTTCGAGGGCCTGCAGCTCACCAACCTCGAATACAGCCTGGTCGCCGAGGAGCTCGGCAAGGTCGGGTTCGCGTCCGAGGTCTTCAACTGCTCGGCGCCCGACACCGGCAACATGGAAGTCCTGATGCGCTACGGCACGCTGGAGCAGAAGGAGCGCTGGCTGCGCCCGCTGATGAACGGCGAGATCCGCTCGGCCTTCCTGATGACCGAGCCGGCCGTCGCCTCCTCCGACGCCACCAACATCGAGACCCGCATCGACCGCGACGGCGACGACTACGTCATCAACGGCCGCAAGTGGTGGTCCTCGGGCGTCGGCGATCCGCGCTGCAAGGTCGCCATCGTCATGGGCAAGACCAACCCGGACGGCCCCAAGCACCAGGCCCAGTCGCAGATCCTCGTGCCGCTCGATGCGCCCGGCATCGAGATCGTCCGCATGCTGCCGGTGTTCGGCTATGACGACGCTCCGCACGGCCACGCCGAAGTCCTCCTGAAGGACGTGCGCGTGCCGGTCGAGGAAGGCCTGATCCTCGGCGAAGGGCGCGGCTTCGAGATCGCGCAAGGCCGGCTTGGCCCGGGCCGCATCCACCACTGCATGCGCACCATCGGCGTGGCGGAAGTGGCGCTGGAGAAGATGGTCAAGCGGCTGATGAGCCGCAAAGCCTTCGGCAAGTACGTGGCCGAGCACTCGGTCTGGGAACAGCGCGTCGCCAAGGCCCGTACCGACATCGAGATGTGCCGCCTGCTGTGCCTCAAGGCCGCCGACATGATGGACAAGGCCGGCAACAAGTCCGCCCGGCTGGAGATCGCCATGATCAAGGTCGCCGCGCCCAACATCGCGCTGCAGATCATCGACGACTCCATCCAGGCGCACGGCGGCGGCGGGGTCACCACCGACTTCGGGCTTGCCCGCTCCTACGCCGGCATCCGCACCCTGCGCCTGGCCGACGGTCCGGACGAGGTGCACAACCGCACCATCGCGCGGATGGAGTACGCCAAGTACGGCGACATTTCAGCGCTGCGCGCCGCCCGCGCCGAGCAGGAGCTGCACGTCCCCGGTATCCGCTAGAAGCGGCGCCACAGTTCTGCTCCACTCCCGGTATTTTCATCGTTGTGAAAATGTCGGGAGAAGCAGGCGATGAAGGTCGCGTTGTTATCAGGTCTGGCGGCGCTGGCGCTGGTCGGCGCCGCTTTTGCGCAGGACGCCGTTCCTCCAGCGCCCGCGACGGACCAGCCGGCCGAGGTCACGACCGATGCGCCCGCCGCACCGCCTGCGCCGCCCGCCGAGGACGCGCCGATCCCGCCGCCGGTGAAGGCCTATGTCGCCCAGTGCCTGCCCGAGCTGACGCCGCCCGGGACAAGGTGCGGGGTCGTCGGCATCGCCACGCTCGCGGGCGAGGCGGGCTCCGACATGAGCTGGCAGCTCTACGACATCGCCACCCACGGCAAGCACTCGGGCCTGTCGGTCCTGTTCGACCACGGCGTCGTCATCGACAAGACGGTGGTGCCGTCCGACCAGCTGGAGCTCTGGGCGCACGACCCCTTCGTGATGGCCTCGGTCGTCAAGCGCGACGGCGTGAACTACGCGGTCGTGGTGGTGCCGGGGGATGAGAAGCTGTCGGGCCTGTCGGTGCACCGGCTGGACGGCGGCGCCTGGTCCAGCATCGACGTCAGCGGGGTCGGCGCGGCCGCCAGCCGCAAGCTGACCGAGGTCGCCGGCGCCCAGTGCTATCCGATCACCAGCGACATGAGCTGGCACGCCTTCTCACTGCGCTACGGGATGATGAGCGACAGCGGCACCTGCGGGACGGCTTTCCTGAGCCTGGGCGTTCAGAACAACGCGCTGGTCATCACCGACGCGATGACCGTCAAGCCCGACCTCACACCACTACCGAAGCGCCACCGCCGCCGCTGAGGCTCCAGAACGGCAGGGTGAAGGTCAGGCCCATCAGCATCTCGAAGATCAGCGCGCCGATGTTGAACCGCGTCGGCGCGTCCTCCTTCACCATCGAATAGCCGCGCGCCACCGCCGCCCCCAGCCAGGCGAAGGCGAGCGTCAGCGCCATGGCCGCGCCGATGCTCGGCGCATAGCCCAGCGCCGCCGCCGTCGCCGCGTGCGAGAGCAGGAAGAGCCCGCCGTAGGTCGCGCGCACCTCGGCGATGGCGTGGGATTTGTCCGCGTCGAGCTTCAGCCCCACCATCTCGATCGCGTCTTCGGGCCGCGCGATGGCGAAACCGCCGAGCGCGCCGCCGATCACGCAGGCGATCACCGCCAGGACGAAGGCCAGGTCATGAGGGCTCATGGCGTCGAAGGTGGACCGCGCCGCCTGAGCGATCAAGCAACCCGGCGCGGCTCGCGCCTGGCGCGGGCGGGCGCCTGCTCGGCCGGGCCGACGTAGTCGCGGGTCATCGGCACCACGTCGACCTTCTTGGCCAGCTGCAGCTGGAAGACCATGTGGGCGCGGTGGCGGAAGGCGATCTCGCTGGCCGCCAGGTAGAACTCCCACATCCGGCAGAAGCGCTCGTCATAGACCTGCGCGATCTCGGCCCGGCGGGCGTTGAAGCGGTCGCGCCAGCAGCGCAGCGTCTCGGCGTAGTGCAGCCGCAGGATCTCGATGTCGGTGACGATCAGGCCCGCCCGCTCCACCGCCGGCAGCACCTCCGACAGGGCGGGGATATAGCCGCCGGGGAAGATGTACTTGGCGATCCACGGCTGGGTGAGGCTCGGCCCGTCCGAGCGGCCGATGGAGTGGATGATGGCCACGCCGTCGTCGGTCATCAGCCTGGCCACCGTATCGAAGTAGGTCTGGTAGTTCGGCCGGCCGACGTGCTCGAACATGCCGACCGAGACGATGCGGTCGAACGGCCCTTCCACGTCGCGATAGTCGGTGAGCGTGAAGCGCGCCCGGTCGGCCAGGCCCTTCTTCTCGGCGCGCTCGTTGGCGACGGCCAGCTGCTCGGTCGAGAGCGTCACGCCGCGCACCTCGGCGCCGAACTCTTCGGCGAGCGTCAGGCCCATGCCGCCCCAGCCGCAGCCGATGTCGAGCACCTTCTGGCCGGGCTCGATCAGCATCTTGGCGGCGATGTGCCGCTTCTTGGCGACCTGCGCCTCCTCCAGGCTCATGTCCGGGTCGGTGAAGTAAGCGCAAGAGTACTGCATGTCGGCGTCGAGGAAGCGCCGGTAGAGCTCGCCCGACAGGTCGTAGTGGTG
>CAMLKO010000192.1 GCA_946480495.1 uncultured Caulobacteraceae bacterium | reverse complement strand
ACCGTATCCAGCACGATGTTCCGCTGCAGGAACATGTCCCAGGTCGGCACCGAGTTGCGGTGGCCAAGCCAGTGCTCGACGATGCTCTCCGGTCCGGCGACCAGGCCGAAACGGCCCGCCAGTTCCGTAACCGCCGCCTTCTCCGCCTCGACAAGCGCGCTCGGGCCTTCGTGCACCATGATGACGGCGCAGTCCTTGGCCAGCGTGTTCAGCCGCGCGCTCTCGCGTTCGTCGTACTGGCGCATCACCGGCGGCGCCCAGCCGGACTGGACGACCTCGCGCTGGAATTCGAAGCCGGCTCGCATGTCGGGCGCGAAGAAGCAGGACAGCGCCCGGGTTTCCGCCGCGCGGCGCAGGGAGAAGGTGACGCCCGTGATCACGCCCAGCGTCCCTTCCGAGCCCAGCATCAGGTGGCGCAGGTCTGGTCCCGATGACTGCCGCGCGCCCTTGCCGAGCGTCACCAGCGAGCCGTCCGGCAGCACCGCTTCGACCGAATGGACGATCTCCTCGATGTTGCCGTAGGCGGTCGAGAACTGGCCCGAGGCCCGCGTCGCGATCCAGCCGCCGACGCTCGAAACACCGACCGACTGCGGCCAATGGCCGATGGTCAGGCCTTGCGCTGCGACTTCGTTTTCCGCCTCCAGCCCGTTCTTGCCGGCGTCGAAGCTGGCCAGCAGGTTCACCGGGTCGATGGCGCGGGTCGCCTGCATCGAGGACATGTCGAGCAGGACGGCGTCGGCGCTCGTCACCACGCCGCCCACCACGCCGCTGCCGAGTCCGAAGGGGATCACCGCCGTCTTCGTCTCGTTGGCGATCTTCAGCAGCGCCTGCACGTCGGCGACGCTTAGCGGGCGCACCACGCAGGCGGGCGCGGGTCCCGGCTGGCCGATGTGGTCGCGCACATGGCTCGCCACCCAATAGTCGTGGCGCCGCGCGTTGAGGGTCTCCGGGTCGGTTACGACCCGATCTCCAAGCGCCCCCTTCAGCCTAGAAACAACGTCCCCCAAGTCAGCTCCTTTGGAATGCCATGCTCTCGTCGTGAATGGATTTGCAGTGGGCGATCTGGCGCGCCTGCTCCTCGGCCGGCCAGCCGAGCAGCTCACCCATAGCCCGCGCGGCGGGTTCGAGCGCGCCGATTCCGGCGTCCGCGTCGAACCAGGCCCGCGCGCTGCGCCGGACCCAGTAGTCCTCCAGCATCAGCGCGCCCTCGAACATCACCGCCCGCCTGGCCTCGACGTCCGGACCGCCGACGGCGTCGGGCGCCTCGGAGCCATAGAGCTGCACCAGCCGTTCGGCGTCGTGCTCGGACAGGCCCTGCGCGCGCAGCTGCTGCGTCACCGCGCCAACGTCCACATCGCCGCTGACCAGCGGCGTCGTCGCGGTCACGGACTTCGAAGCCTTCCCGCCCAGCGCCTTCTGGACCATGTCGACCACGTCCTGCGCCATCTGGCGGTAGGCGGTCAGCTTGCCGCCGGCGATGGACAGCATCTCGCCCGGCCCGGTCCAGATCTCGTCCTTGCGGGAGATGTCGGAGGGGCTCTTGCCTTCCTCGGCCACCAGCGGGCGCACGCCCGACCAGGCCGAGGTCAGGTCGGCCGGCTTCAGCCGAGGCGTGGTGAACCGCGCCGCCACCGCATCGAGCAGATAGTCGACGTCCGCTGGCTCGATCTTCGGCCAGTAGTCGGCGCCTTCGTAGAAGGTGTCGGTGGTGCCGATGTAGGTCATGCCGCGCTTGGGCACGGCGAAGATCGACCGCTTGTCCGGCGTGGAGATCACGACCGTGCGTCCGACCGGCAGCTTCTCGCCCGGCAGCACCACATGGATGCCCTTGGTCAGCGTCAATCGCTTCGGCGCGCCGCCGTCTTCCAGCTTGCGCAGGCTGTCGACCCAGGGGCCGGCGGCATTGACCACCACCTTCGCCCGCACCCGAGCGCCGCCGGCGCCGACCGCATCGCCGACCACCGCGCCGACGACGTGGCCGCCCTCGACCAGCAGCTCGGTCACCGGCGCGTAGTTCGCCACGACCGCGCCATGGACCGTGGCGCTCCGCACATTGGCCAGGGTCAGCCGCGCGTCGTCGGTCAGGTATTCTGGATAGACGATGGCGCCGGCCAGATCGTCGACCCGCATCGCCGGCTCGTTCTTCGCCAGCTCCTCGCGCGACCAGGTCTCGTGCTTGCGGTCCCTGGCCACCCCGCCGAGTTTCTCGAAGGTCCACAGCCCCGCGTTCAGCTTGGCGATCCCGGCCATGTTGCGCGCCGGCACGATGAAGGGCGTCATGCGGGTGAGGTGAGGGGCGATGGCCTCCACCGCCTTGCGCTCCGACGCCGCCTCGCGGACCAGCTTCAGGTCGCCCTGCGCCAGGTAGCGCAGGCCCCCGTGGATCATCTTCGACGAGCGCGAGGAGGTGCCCGAGGCGAAGTCCCGCGCCTCGACCAGCGCCACCTTCAGCCCGCGCATGGCCGCATCCCGCGCCACGCCCGCGCCGGTCACGCCCCCGCCGATGACCAGCAGGTCGAAGGTTTGCGCCTCCAGCGCGGCAAACAGCTTCGCGCGGTCGCGGAAATCGAGGGCGCCTTGCATGTCTCTCCCTTTGCGGCGCGCATCTGACCCAGTTGGGGGTGCGATGTCATTAGTGACGCTAGCGTCAACCTTCCATCGGAACGGCAAGCTCCGCCGCCCGTTATGCGGCCAAGATTTCATTGGGAGGCCAGATCATGGCGACCGAAAAAGTAACTGAGCGCAGCGACGGCACGACCACCGAGCGCACCGTCGAGCGCGATGGCGGCGGGACGACCGTCGTCCGCGAAGGCGGCGGAGGCGGCGCGGGCATGCTGATCGCGCTGGCGGTGATTGTGCTGGTGGCGATCGGGGCGTGGTTCCTGTTCAACGCCAGCCGCAACGACAACCTGCAGACCGCCGCCGTCAGCGACGCGGCGTCCAGCGTCAGCGATGCGGCCAGCAACGTCTCCGGCGCGGTGTCCAACGCCACGACCACCACGGCGGACACGGTCAGCAACGCCACCACGGCGAACCACTAGGATCCTGAGGCCTCTTCCGGCGACGGAAGGGGCACTCAGTCTATCTTCAGCCGCAGGAAGACCGTCGCGGCGGTCGGCTTGTCGTAGCCGAGCGCCGACGGCGCATCGAAGGCGCTGACCTGTGCGCCCAGGCCCACCTTCACCTTTTCCGCAACCCGGAAGTCCCGGATCGCGCCCAGCGAGAACTTGCGGACGGTGTAGGTCGGGCCGTGCTCGACGCCGGACAGCTCGTCCTGCTGCACCTGCTCCGCGCGGGTGAAGAGGGTCCAGGCGTCGTTGGGCGTCAGTTCGGCTTCGAGGAGCGCGGCGTCCAGCGCCGGGCCCGGGACCTTGTCCTTGCGCGCCCAGGCGGCGGTGGCGGCGAAGGTCCCGCCGTCTCCGAACGGGCGGACGTACATGGCGCTCGCCGAAACCCGGCGTTCGTCGTGATCGGGCTCGAGCCCCTCGGGGCTCTTGATCGAAGCCCAGCTCGTCTGGAAGGCCCAGTTGGGCGTCGGGTTGAAACTCACCCGCGCCGACGAGGAGTCGAGGTCGCCGGTCTCGATGTCGAAGCGGTTTTCGTCCGGCTCGCGGCCGCGAAAGCGCGAGGCGTCGACCTTCCACTTGTCCCAGGTGAAGCCGGCCGTCACCACGCCGAAGGTGATGTGGGTCGAGTCCAGCCAGTGGTGGGTGATCGGCGCCTCGACCATGTCGAGCCCCGAGGCGCGGTGCATGAAGGCGGGCGG
>CAMLKO010000191.1 GCA_946480495.1 uncultured Caulobacteraceae bacterium | reverse complement strand
GGGCCGACGAGCAGGATGTTGGACTTGGCCAGCTCGACGTCGTTGTTCTTCTGGGCGTGGTTCAGCCGCTTGTAGTGGTTGTGGACCGCGACGGAGAGGACCTTCTTGGCGTGGTCCTGGCCGATGACGTAGTCGTCGAGGACCTCGCGGATCTCCTTGGGCGTGGGGACCCCGTCCTTCGACTTCACGAACGCGATCTTGTGCTCTTCACGGATGATATCCATGCAGAGCTCGACGCACTCGTCGCAGATGAAGACGGTGGGGCCGGCGATCAGCTTGCGCACCTCGTGCTGACTCTTCCCGCAGAAAGAACAGTACAGGGTGCTCTTGGTGTCGCCGCTGGCGGCCTTCGTCATGATCGCATTCTCACGCTACAGCGGCGTTTGGCGTTGAGTGGAGCCGCCCGCCGCCCCCTTGGAAGGACAAAGCTGTCGATCGGTGACAGCCTACCCTGCTTCGGGTTCCCTAATCCTTGACAATCCCTGATCCGGGCTCCGATCTCAACCCTTACTCACCCTATGAGGCCAAAAGATGCTTTCCCGCGGCTTTACAAGCAGATGGGAAACGCAAATTGCCCCAACAAGCTGCGTCATAGCCGCTCATACCGCCTTGCGCTCGCGCAACACCGCTTGCAGGCGGGCGTTGAAGGGCTCTTATCAGGGCAAATGGATGCGAATCGGCGAGCCCTGATTCGCCGCACGGTGGGACGATGGGACGCAGACCGCTGAAAGGCCGGGCCAGCTCGGATTTCACGTCCGGCATCCCCGATTCGCCCGACTCACCCCCGATCGTGGCCTTCGACTTCGACGGCACACTGACGGTTCGCGACAGCTTCACCAGCTTCCTGAAGTGGCGGGCCGGCGGTGCGCGCTACGCCCTGGGCATGGCGAGGCTGGCCGGGGCGGGCTTCGGCTACATGCTCAACCGCGACCGGGGACGCATCAAGGCGGCGGCGACCAGGGAGTTCCTCCGCGGCGTATCGCGCCAGCAGCTCGAGGACGAGACGCGCGAGTTCGCCAAGCAGTGCGCCCAGGACCTGATGCGCCACGACGCGGTCGCCACCTTCCGCTGGTGGCGCGAGCGCGAGGCGGTGACGGTGATCGTGACCGCCTCGCCCGACATCGTGGTCGCGCCCTTCGCCCGGGCGCTCGGCGCATCGCTGCTGATCGGCACGCAGCTAACCTACGACGCTCAGGACCGCGTCACCGGCGCCTTCGCCACCCCAAACTGCCGGGGCGACGAGAAGGTCAAGCGGCTGAAGGAGCACTTCGGCGAGGACCTGCACCTGGCCGCCGCTTACGGCGACACCGCCGGCGACAAGCCCATGCTCGCCATCGCCGAGGAGAAGGGCTACCGCGTCTTCAAGAGCAAGCCGTGAAGCACGCGGGCCCGGCCGCGCTGGATGCGCTGGAGCCGCTGCTGGCCAGGGTCCGCGCCCTGCCCGGCCTGAAGGAAAAGGCGCGCGGGACCTTCTATCTGAAGTCCAAAGCCTTCCTGCACTTCCACGAGGACCCCGCCGGCCTGTTCGCCGACGTGCGGCTGGCGGGCGACGACTTCACCCGCCTGAGGGTCAGCGAGCCCGCCGAGCAGGATGAGCTGATGCGCCGCCTTGGCGAGGCGGGTTAGGACTTCTCGTCCATTCCCTCGCGGCGCTCATAGACGTGGTCGACGATGCCCCAGGCCTTGGCTTCTTCGGCGCTCATGAAGTGGTCGCGGTCGAGGGTCTTCTCGACCTCTTCGTACGTCCGGCCGGTGTGCTTGACGTAGATCTCGTTCAGCCGGCGCTTGGTCTTGATGATGTCCTCGGCGTGGCGCTCGATGTCGGAGGCCTGGCCGCGGAAGCCGCCGGAGGGCTGGTGCACCATGATCCGGGCGTTCGGCAGCGAAACGCGCTGGCCCGCCTCGCCCGCGCACAGGATCAGCGAACCCGCCGAGGCCGCCATGCCCATGCAGACCGTCGAAACGGGGCTGCGGATGTACTGCATGGTGTCGTAGATCGCCAAGGCCGAGGTCACCACCCCGCCCGGCGAGTTGATGTACATCGAGATCTCTTTCTTGGGGTTCTCGGACTCCAGGAAGAGAAGCTGGGCGCAGATCAGCGAGGCCATGCCGTCCTCGAAGGGCCCGGTCAGGAAGATGATCCGCTCCTTCAGCAGGCGCGAGAAGATGTCGAAAGCCCGCTCGCCCCGGCTGGTCTGCTCGACCACCATCGGCACGAGTTGCATCGCGGTTTGCACGTGATCGCGCATGAAAGACCCTTTTTCGATTAGGCGCGCGACTCCCCTGCCGCACAGCCGGTCATGGGGATATTGCGTGCCGCCCGTCAGGTTGCAAGGCGGGCGGCCACGCTTTGATCAATAGCCTTCCGGCAGGTCGTCTTCGGCGAGGATCTCGTCCTTGGAGACCTTCTTGTCGGTGATCTTGGCCTGGCCGAAGATCAGCTCGACCACCTTGTCCTCGTAGAGAGGCGCGCGGATCTGGGCCTGGGCGTTGGGGTCCTTGCGCAGGAAGTCGAACACCTGCTGGGCCTGCGGGCCGTACTGCATGGCCTCGCGCTGCATCGCCTGGGTCAGCTCCTGGTCGGAGACCTGGACGTTGTTGCGCCGCCCGATCTCGGCCAGCACCAGGCCCAGCCGCACGCGCCGTTCGGCGATCTTGCGGTACTCCGCCTTCAGCTCGTCCTCGCTCTTTTCGGCGTCCTCGGGCGGCAGGTTGCCCTGCGTCTTGTCCTGCTCGACCTGGCGCCAGATGCCGGCGAACTCGGCTTCCACCATCTTCGCCGGCAGCGGGAAGTCGTGCTTGGTGTCCAGCTCGTCCAGCAGGGCGCGCTTGAGCTTGAAGCGCGAGTTGTTGGCGTACTGGTCGGAAAGGTTCTTCTTCAGCGTCTCGCGCAGCGCGGCGAGGTCGGAGAGGCCGAGCTTCTTGGCCAGGTCGTCATCGGGCTTGGTGTCCTGCGGCGCGCGGACTTCCTTCACCGTCACCTCGAACTCGACCTCTTTCGAGGCGAGGTGCGCGGCCTGGTAGTTGTCGGGGAAGGTCACCTTGATGGTCTTGGCCTCGCCGGGCTTGGCGCCGACCAGCTGTTCCTCGAAGCCGGGGATGAAGGAGCCCGAGCCCAGCACCAGCTCGTGGTTCTCGGCCGATCCGCCCTGGAAGGCGTCGCCGTCCAGGCGGCCGACGAAGTCGATCAGGACCTGATCGCCGTCCTTGGCCTTCACGGTCTTGCCGGTGCGCTCCTTGTAGGTGCGCGTCTGCTTGGCGAGGTCGGCCAGAGCTTCCTCGACCTCCTTGTCGGTCGGCTCATAGACCGGACGCTTCAGCTTGATCTTGGCGATGTCGACCGGTTCGAAATCCGGCATCACCTCGACGGCCAGCTCGTAGGAAAGGTCCTCCTTGCCGGCCAGCACCTTGTCCATGTCGGAGACAGGCTTCAGGTCCGGCTGGGTGGCCGGGCGCAGCTTGTTCTCGTCGAGGACCTGCTGGCTGGTCTCGTTGAGGGTCTGCTCGAGCACCTCGGCCATCAGCGCCTTGCCGTGCACGCGCTTGATATGCGCCGGCGGCACCTTGCCCGGACGGAAGCCCTTGATGTTCAGGCGCGGCGTGATCTCGGCGATGCGCGCCTCGAGACGCTTGGCGAGATCGGCGGCCGGTACGGTCACGCCGTAGACCTTGCTCGCGCCTTCGCCTGACTTTTCAACAATCTGCATTGGCATTCTGAAGTTCCGTGTCCGCCGCCCAATCCCCGAACGGCGCGAAAAGAGGCGCGTCTTATGTCACGCGCCCCC
>CAMLKO010000190.1 GCA_946480495.1 uncultured Caulobacteraceae bacterium | reverse complement strand
GGCGCCTGGCGGTTCGCGGGCCTGCCGAACTTCGCGCCGGAAATCCTGCAGCGGGTGCGGGTGAAGGATCCGCTGAAAGCCAAGCACCTGAAGCGCGCGCTGGAGGGTCTGGCCGAAGAGGGCGTGACCCAGCTGTTCCGCCCGATCATCGGCTCGGACTTCATCGTCGGCGCGGTGGGCCAGCTGCAGTTCGAGGTCATGGCCGACCGGCTGGCCAACGAGTACCAGCTGGAAGTCGTCTTCGAGCCCGCGCCTTACGCCGAAGCCCGCTGGCTGGGCGGATCAGAGGCCGACGTCGAAGATTTCGGCTCCAAGCACCGCACCGCCATGGCCGAGGACATCGATGGCCAGCCGGTCTTCCTCGCCAAGTCCGTCTGGGAAATCGGCTACGTCGGTGAACGCTATCCCAACGTCCAGTTCCAGCGGGCCAAGGAAAGGGGCTGATGGACCACCACGAGATGCTCCAGGAGTTTGTCGCCATCGTCGGGATCATGGCCCTGACCTCGGTGACGCATCTGCTTGGCTTGTTGGCCATGGAGCCCGCCTGCAAGCGCTTCATCGGCAGGGGACGGCGTCATCACCACGGCGCCTTCATGCTGGTTCTGGCGCTGATGTTGATGGGGCTCCACACGCTGGAGATCGTCGAGTACGCCCTGCTCTACTGGAAGATCGGCGCGCTGCCGGGCTACGAGACGGCGCTCTATTTCTCGGGCGACGCCTACTCGACCATCGGCGGACTGGACATCTACCTGCCGCACCGCTGGCGCCTGATCGGCTCGTTCGAGGGCGTCAACGGCATGGTGCTGATCGGCTGGTCGACAGCCTTCTTGTTCGCCGCCTGGCGCGACATCCTTCGCGCCGATCCGGCGGACTAGCGTCCCCTCCACCAGGCAAGCGCGCGCCGCTCGATGAGCTGGACGGCGCCGTTCAGCAGGGCTGCAAGCACGCCCAGCACCGCCAGCGCGGCGAACATCTTGGCCGTCTGGAGGCGGTTGCCGGCTTCGAGGATGCGCCAGGCGAGGCCCTGCGCGCCGCCGGAGCCCGCCACAAACTCCGCCACCACCGCGCCGATGATGGCGAGGCCGGCGGCGACCTTGTGCCCCTCGAGCAGGAACGGCACGGCGGACGGCAGGCGCAGCCGGGCCAACTTCTGCGATGGCGTTGCGCCGTAGAGGTCGAAGAGCCGCTCGAGGTCGGGATCGGCGGCTTTCAGGCCGGTGAGGGCGCCGGAGAAGATCGGAAAGAAGGCGACAACCGCGGCAAGCGCCACCACCGCCCGCTCGGGATGGTCAAGCCCGGCCCAGATCACCACCAGCGGGGCGATCGCCACCACCGGCGTCACCTGCAGCACGACGGCGAGCGGCTGGATGGCGCGTTCCAGCGTGCGGCTGGTGGCGGTGATCAGCGCCAGCGCACAGGCGAGCACGCTTGCGGTGACCAGCGCCAGCAGCGCCATCTCCAGCGTGCGCCAGGCGGAGGCCAAGAGCAGCGGGGCGTTCTCGGCCAGGCTCTGGCCGATCGCCGACGGCGCCGGCAGGAAATAGGCGGGCACGTTCAGCGCGCGGCAGGCGATCTCCCAACCCGCCAGCAGGATGGCGACGAGCACGACCGGCGCGGCGATGGCGGTCAGGCGCTTCATGCGGCGGCGCTCATGGCGCTGGCGAGCTGGGCTGAAACCCGCTCGGCCGCCTCACGGAACTGCGGCGTGGTTCGAAAGTGCGCCGGGCGCGGAAGCGGCGCCTCGATCCGGGTCTCCCCGGCGGCGCGGCCCGGGCCCGGCGTCATCACTACCACGCGCGAGGCCATGTAGACGGCCTCCTCGACGTTGTGGGTGACGAAGACCACGGCCGGCTTCAACTCGGCGCAGAGGCCGAGCACGTCGTCCGCCAGCGCCCGGCGGGTGATCTCATCCAGCGCGGCGAACGGCTCGTCCAGCAGCAGCAGCTTCGGCTTCGTCACCAGCGCCCTCGCCAATGAGACCCGCATCGCCATGCCGCCGGAAAGCTGGGCCGGCCGGGCATTTTCGGCGCCCGCCAAGCCCACCCGCGTCAGCGCCGCAGCCGCCTGCGCCCTCGCCTGCCCGTGCGGCATGCCCGAAAGCTCCAGCGGCAGGGCGACGTTGGCGGCGGCGCTCATCCAGGGCGCCAGCGTCGGCGACTGGAAGACGACCGCGCTCTCGCCTCGCCCCGCGGCGCGCCGCACGCTCCCGCGCGTCGGCGCCTCCAGCCCAGCCAGCAGGCGCAGCGCCGTGGACTTGCCGCATCCCGACGGCCCGACCAGCGCCACGATCTCGCCGGCCGCGACCGACAGGTCGAACGGCCCCAGCGCCTTGCCGCGCGGGTAGTCGACTTCGGCGCCCTGTAGCGAGGCTACGGACATCGGCTCACCGGCCCCCAAACCCGAGTGTCACGGCGAAGGCCGCGACCCCGATACAGCGCAGTATCGGATGATTTGCCCAATCCGGAGCCGAGAACATCGATAACGCCCCGTTCACCACGTTCACTCACCACACTTAAACGACAATCCGCGATCCTGCCGGCCTCGAGCACCGGGCTTAAGAGGGCGGACGCGCCATGAAGTTCTGGAAAAACCGCAAGGGCAACATCGCCGTCATGGCGGCGCTGACCATGCCGATCGTGGTGGGCGGCGCCGGCCTGGGCGTCGAAACCGGCTACTGGTACTACACGCAACTGAAGCTGCAGCAGGCGGCCGACGCGGCCGTCTATGCCGCCGCGCTGGAGCTGCACGAGGGCAACAACAGCGAGATGCTGTCGAGCGCGACAGCCGCGGCCACGCTGAACGGCTACACCTCCGGCACCGACACCATCGCCATGGTCACGCCCTCGGCGACCTATCCGGCCGACACGCGGACGGTGGATGTCTCCTTGACGCGGTCGGTCACGCGAGGGTTCAGCGCGATCTTCGACAACACACCGATCACCATCGGGGTGAAGGCCACGGCCAAGTTCGAGCCCAGCTCCAACGCCTGCCTGCTGGCGCTCAGCAAGTCGGCATCCAACGCCGTGTGGATTCACGGCAACGCGACGATGAACATTTCGGGCTGCGTGGTCAGCTCGAACTCGCTGTCCAGCACCTCGGTCGATACCGAAGGGTCCTCCACGGCGAGCATGCCCTGCGTTACGACGGCGGGCGGCGTGGATCTGAGCGGCGGGACGACACTGACCGACTGCGCCGCGGCGCTGACCGGCCAACTGCCTGTCGCCGACCCCTACAGGAATCTCCCCATCCCTTCCCCCGGGAGCTGCCAGAGCTTCACGGGCAACAACCACAACCCCGGCACCTACTGCGGCGACATCGCCATGCACGGCCATACCGACAGCTTTGCGCCGGGCGTCTACATCTTCAACGGCGGCCACATCTCGGTGAACGGCGGCGACAACGGCGGCATGACCGGCACTGGCGTCACCTTCATCTTCCTGAACGGCGCCTACATGACCATGAACGGCAACCCGCCGATCAACCTTTCAGCCCCGACGACCGGGACGTACGCGGGGATGCTGTTCATCGGAGACCGCACGGGTACGGCGACGACGAACACCTTCAACGGCTCGGCAAGCTCGACGATGACCGGCACCATCTACTTCCCGAACGATAACGTTCAGTACGCCGGCAACTTCGCCGGCTTCAACGGCTGCACCCAGGTGGTCGCCAACACGATCGAGTGGACCGGCAACACCAACCTGGCGGTCGACTGCTCCACCTACGGCATGGGCAAGATCCAGGTCGGCGGCCGGCCTTATCTGGTGGGATAGAGCGATGAAATTCGACTT
>CAMLKO010000189.1 GCA_946480495.1 uncultured Caulobacteraceae bacterium | reverse complement strand
ACCAGCGCCAGCGGCAGCGAGAGCGCCACGACCAGGGTGTAGAGAACGCCGTAGACCGCCAGGCTCGCGACCTGATGAGCGCCGACGAACACCGACAGCTCCTCGTGGCGCGCCTTCAGCTCGGCCAGCGAGATGTGCTTCGTCGCCCCGCTCGCCAGCGCGATGACGACCAGCACCACCAGCACGATCAGCAGGCCGAACCGTTTGAAGAAGGCGCCCGCCTTGCCGGTGGTCATACCGTGTTCCTTGCCTCCGCGACCGATGCGAAGCCGTCGGCGCGCAGCCGTGCGGCGAGATCGCGCTTGATGCGCCCGATCAGACCCGGTCCTTCGTAAACCATCGCCGAATAGAGCTGCACCGCGTGGGCCCCGGCCCTGACCTTAACATAGGCGTCCGCGCCCGAGTTCACACCTCCCACGCCGATCAGGACCAGATCGTGCTCGTTCACCTCGGCGAACTGCCGCAGGACGCGGGTCGAGAGGTCCATCAGCGGCGCGCCGGACAACCCGCCGGCCTCGCCCTTCAGCCGCGAGCGCAGCGTGTCGGGCCGGCTGACGGTGGTGTTGGAGACGATGATCCCCTGCAGGCCAGAGCCCGCGGCGGTCGCCATGATCATGCCGACCTCGCCCTCCTCCAGGTCCGGCGCGACCTTCAGGAAGACCGGGTGGTCCCCCGGCAAGGCGGCGCGGGCCTCGGAAAGCCGGCCCAGCAGCTCCTCCAGCGCCGCCTTGGTCTGCAGCGCGCGCAGGCCCGGCGTATTGGGCGAGGAGACGTTGATTGTGAAGTAGTCGGCCAGCCCCCACAGGCGCTTCAGGCCGGTGACATAGTCGCCGATCCGGTCGCCCGCGTCCTTGTTGGCGCCGATGTTGGCGCCGACCACGCCGCGGCGCCTGCGGGCCGAGAGGCGGGCCGCGAAGGGCTCCAGCCCCTCGTTGTTGAAGCCCATGCGGTTGATCACCGCGCGGTCCTCGGTCAGCCGGAACAGCCGCGGGCGCGGGTTGCCGGCCTGGGCCAGCGGGGTGACCGTGCCGCACTCCACGAAGCCGAAGCCCGCCGACAGCATGGCGTTGGGGACCTCGGCGTTCTTGTCGAAACCGGCGGCGAGGCCGATGCAGTTGGGCAGGCGCAGGCCCGCGATCTCCACCTGCAGCGCCGGATCGTCCGGCCGCTGGCCGCGCGGCCCGAGCCCCGCCTTCAGCGCGCGGATGGTCAGCCCGTGGGCGTCCTCGGGATCGAGGTTGCGCAGGAGGCCGGTGGCGAATGCGTGGGGCAGGCTCAATCGGCGCCGCCCCCGCCGAGATCGGCGGCGTAGAAGACCCCGTCGTAAGCAGCCCGTCCGTTCGCATCGACGACGAAGGCCACCGCCGTCGCGGTCGGAAAGCGCGAGGCGACCTTCTGCAGCACCGCCGAACCCGCCCCGCCTTCGCGCAGCAGGCCGATGGCGAGCTCGTGGATGCCGGGGTTGTGGCCGACGACCATGACCGTCCCGGCCGTCACCCCCTCCAGCGTGTCGAGGATGGCCATCGGCGTGGCGTTGTAGAGCGCCTGCAGGACGTGCGGCCGGGCGCGCGGGAAGGTCTCGCGCATCGCTTCCCAGGTCTCCGCCGTGCGGCGGGCGGCCGAGACCAGGACGATGCTGGGCGCCAGGCCGTCCTTGGCCAGCGCCTTGCCCACGAGGGTTGCGTCCGCACGCCCGTCCTCCGTCAGCCGGCGCTCGAAATCGCCGCCCTCGGGGGCGCGGCGTTCGGCCTTGGCGTGACGCATGAGGATGAGCCGGTCCATGGCTCCGCTCTTAGCCCCGAGCGGGGCCGTCCGGAAGGGATGGTTGACACAGGCCTGCCGGGACGGTCCAACGCGGCCATGAGCGAGGACGGCGCAGCCTTCGTGATCGAGGAGGACGGCGGGACCATCAGGTTCGGCGCCGAGCGCCCGCTCGTGCTCGAATCCGGCGCCAGGATCGACGGGCTGGAGATCGCCTACCGCACCTATGGGCGGCTGAACGCGGACCGCTCCAACGCCGTGCTGATCTGCCACGCGCTGACGCTCGACCAGTATGTCGCCTCGACCCATCCGATGACGGGAAAGCCCGGCTGGTGGACCTCGATGGTGGGACCGGGCCTGCCGCTCGATCCGGCGCGCTACTTCATCATCTGCGCCAACGTGGTCGGCGGCTGCATGGGCACGACCGGGCCGGGCTCGGTCAATCCGGCGACCGGCAAGCCGTACGGCCTGAGCTTTCCCGTGATCACCATCGCCGACATGGTCCGCGCCCAGGCCATGCTGGTGGAGGCGCTCGGCATCGAGCAGCTGTTCTGCGTGGTCGGCGGCTCCATGGGCGGCATGCAGGTGCTGCAGTGGGCGGCCGACTATCCGGAGCGGCTGTTCAGCGCCATCGTCATCGCCTCGGCCGCGCGCCACTCGGCCCAGAACATCGCCTTCCACGAGGTCGGCCGCCAGGCGATCATGGCCGATCCGGACTGGAAGGGCGGCGACTACGCCACGACCAAGAAGCGCCCCGAGAAGGGCCTCGCGGTCGCGCGGATGGCGGCGCACATCACCTACCTCTCGGAGGCGGCCCTGCAGCGCAAGTTCGGCCGCGAGCTGCAGCGCGACGGGCTGTCGTGGGGCTTCGACGCCGACTTCCAGGTGGAGAGCTACCTGCGCCATCAGGGGACCAGCTTCGTCGACCGCTTCGACGCCAACAGCTACCTCTACATCACGCGCGCCATGGACTACTTCGACCTCGCCGCGGCGCACGACGGGGTGCTGGCCAACGCCTTCACGAAGGCGCGGGACGTACGCTTCTGCGTGCTGTCCTTCACCTCCGACTGGCTCTACCCGACCTACGAGAACCGCCACATCGTCCGCGCCCTGCTGGCGGCGGGCGCGCGGGCCAGCTTCGTCGAGATCGAGAGCGACAAGGGCCACGACGCCTTCCTGCTCGACGAACCGGAGATGGCCTCGGCGATCAGCGGCTTCCTGCGCGCCGCCGGTCAGGCGCGAGGGCTGAAGTGACCGTGCGGGAAGACTTCAAGGAAATCCTGCGCCTCGTGCGCCCCGGCTCGCGCGTGCTCGACGTCGGCTGCGGCGAAGGCGACCTGCTGGAGCTGCTGACCCGCGAGAAGCAGGTGGACGGGCGCGGGCTGGAGCTGGAGGCGGCGAACGTCTCGACCTGCCTTTCGCGGGGCCTCGCCGTCGTGCAGGGCGACGCCGACCGCGACCTCGACCACTTCCCAAGCCGCGCCTTCGACTACGCCATCCTCTCCCAGACCCTGCAGGCGACGCGCAATCCGCGCCACGTGCTCTCCGAACTGCTGCGGATCGCCGACAAGGCGGTGGTGACCTTCCCGAACTTCGGCCACTGGCGGGTGCGCCTTGGGCTGCTGATCGACGGCCGGATGCCGGAAACCCGGGCCCTGCCGGAACCCTGGTGGTCGACGCCGAACATCCACCTGTGCACGCTCGCCGACTTCAACGCGCTGTGTAAGGACCTCGACCTGCGGGTGGAGACCTGCTCGGCGCTCAGCGGCGGCCGTCCGGCGCGGCCGATCGACCCTTCGCGGCCGGTCGAGAACCTGCGCGCCGAAACCGTGCTCTTCTTCCTCAGCCGCCGCGCCGACGAAGGCGCCGAACCGCCCGCTCCCAAGGACGACCTGTTCGGCGGATAAGGCCTGTCAGGCGCCCGGCGTCTGGCCGGTGAAAACCGCCAACTGATCGGCGAAAGCCCGCTTGTAGGCCGGGCGCGCCTGGCCGCGGGCCAGATAGGCCAGGAGGTTCGGATACTCCGCCAGTATCCCCG
>CAMLKO010000188.1 GCA_946480495.1 uncultured Caulobacteraceae bacterium | reverse complement strand
CGGCGGCGCTAGACTACCCCTGCGTAACGAGCGTCCACTCAAAACATGTCCGACGATCCCCTGCTCGAACCCAACTACGACCCGCGCCAGGACGGGGCGGTGCGTGAGGGCCAGAAGCTCGCGCGGCCAAGGCACGCCGCGACGCTGATCATCGTGCGGCGCGACGCGAAGAAGCCCCGCCTGCTGATGGGCCGCCGCGCGGGCGGGCATGCGTTCATGCCGTCGAAGTGGGTGTTTCCGGGCGGCCGCATCGACCGGACCGACTTCACGGCGCCCGCCGCATCCGACCTGCGTCCGGAAACCGAGGAGAAGCTGCGGCTCACCGCCCGGCACCTGAGCCCGCAACTGCCCCGCGCGCTGGCGATGGCCGCCGTGCGCGAGACCTTCGAGGAAGTCGGCCTGCTGCTGGCGAAGGAAGCGCCGCCCCGTCCCGGCGCCGGGCCCTGGCGCGAGTTCCTCGCGGCCGGCGCCCTGCCCGATCTGGCGCCGCTGCAGTTCGTGGCCCGCGCCATCACGCCGCCGTATCGGCCCCGCCGCTTCGACGCCCGGTTCCTGATGGCCGAGGCCGACGCCCTGCTCAGCCTCGAACGCCGCCCCGACTGCGGGGAGCTGGATGAGATCGCCTGGGTCGACCTCGACGAGGCGCTGGCGCTCGACCTGCCCAACATCACCCGCTTCGTCGTGCAGGAGGTCGCCAAGCGGCTGGAGGAACCCGGCCGGCCCGTGCCCTTCATGCGCTTCCTGAACGGCCGCCGCGCGCTCTCGCACCTATGACCGCCGTCCGCCCGCGCCATGCGGCGAGCCTGATCCTGCTGCGGCAGACGCGTGCGGGGCGGCAGGTGCTGATGGGCCGCCGTCCCGCCCGGTCGCGGTTCGCCCCCGACGTCTTCGTCTTCCCGGGCGGTGCGGTGGACGCCGCCGATCGCGCAGCCACGCCGGTCGCACCGCTCTCCGACGCCTGCGCGCGCCGCACGGGAGCCTCGCCCGCCCTGGCCCAGGCGCTGGCCATGGCCGCGCTGCGGGAGACGGCGGAGGAAACCGGCGTCGTCCTGGCGCCCGATCTCTCCGGCCTGCGGCTGCTGGCCCGCGCCATCACGCCGACCGCCAGCCCCGTGCGCTTCCACGCCCGCTTCTTCGTCGCCGATGCCGAGGCGGCGCAGGGGGAACCGTCCGAAACCGCCGAACTGTCGGACCTCGCCTACCGTCCGCTGGACGAGGCCTTGAGGCTGCCGCTGTTCGATGTGACCGAGATTACGCTCAGGGCGCTGGCCGCCGATCCGGACCCCGCGCCGTTCCTGCTCACCTACCGGCGCGAAAGGCCCATCGTGCGGCCCTTGTCCTGATTGACTTCATGAGCGCGATCAGTATGTTCCGCCGCTCTCGTTTTCGGCCCTCGCGGCCACCGAAGGACCAGTCCCGATGGCCAAACCGGCTTCCATCAAGATCCGCCTGAATTCGTCGGCGGACACCGGCTTCTTCTACGTCACCAAGAAGAACGCCCGCACCAAGACCGACAAGCTCGTGCTGAAGAAGTACGACCCCGTCGTGCGCAAGCACGTCGAGTTCCGCGAAGGCAAGATCAAGTAGGTCTGACTTAGCGCTGAGATGCGGACGCCCGGTGGAAACGCCGGGCGTTTTTGATTCTAGGCCGCCCGGGCGATCACCCGGTTCCGCCCGCCGGCCTTGGCCTCATAGACGGCCTCGTCGGCGCGCTTGATGAGCGCTTCGGGCGTGTCGTGCTCGCCCATGCTGGCGGCGACGCCGATGGAGATGGTGACGTTCAGCAGCTCCGAGCCCGCCGCGACCCGGAACGGCGCCCCGGCCACGTGCAGGCGGATGCGCTCGGCCACTCTCTCGGCGGCTTCGATGCTGGCGCCCGGCATGATCACCGTGAACTCCTCGCCGCCATAGCGGCACGGCAGGTCGATGGCCCGCACGTTGCTGGCCAGCCTGGCCGCGAACTCGCGCAGCACCTCGTCGCCGACGTCGTGGCCGTAGGTGTCGTTGATCTTCTTGAAGTGGTCGATGTCGATCATCAGCGCCGCGACGGGGTCGCCGCCGGCGGCCGCCCGCTCCACGAGCGCGATGATCTGGCCTTCCATGAAGCGGCGGTTGTTCAGCCCCGTCAGCTCGTCGGTGACCGCCAGTTCCAGCGAATAGTCGAGGTTCTGGCGCAGGAAGTCGGTGTAGCGCTTGCGCTTGACCTGGGTGCGCACCCGCGCGGCCATCTCCTGCGGGTCGATGGGACGGGTGAGCACGTCGTTGACGCCGATCTCCAGCGCCTTGACCAGGCGCTTGCGGTCGTCGGCGTCGAGGACGGCCAGCACCGGCACGTGACGCGTCCGTTCGTCGGAGCGCATGGCGGCGGCCAGCCGCAGGCCGTCGAAGTTGCGCGCGGCCGCATTGACGAGCACCACGTCGACCGGCCCCTTGGCCGTCAGCAGCGCGTTCTCGGGCTCGATCTCGGCCACCGGGCGATGCTCGACCGACAGCTCGGCCATGATCCGCTGCAGCTGGCGGGGATTGTCGTCGACGACCAGCACCCGGCCGCCGGTGCCGCCAAGCCGCCCGGAGGCGCCGCCGATCACGCCCAGGCGCCGGCCCGAGGCCTCGCGCTGGCGAAGCTCGTCGATGGCCATCTTCAGCCGCGTCAGGCTCCGCACCCGGGCGAACAGCAGCATGTCGTCGATGGGCTTGGTCAGGAACTCGTCGGCCCCGGCCTCGAGCCCGGTGATCTTGTCGCCGCGGCTGTCCAGCGCGGTGACCAGCACGACGGGGATGTGGCGGGTGAGCGGGTCGTCCTTCAGCCGCCGGCAGACGGCGAACCCGTCCATGCCGGGCATCATGACGTCGAGCAGGACGATGTCGGGGGCCTCTCCGGCCGCCAGCGCCAGCGCGGTCGCGCCGTCCGAGGCGGTCAGCACGTCGTAGTACTCAGCCTCCAGCTTGGCCGCCAGAAGCCGGACGTTGGCCTCGATATCGTCGACGACGAGGATACGCGCGCTCATCGGTTACCCCAGGAAACGCCGGATGGTTTCAAGGAAGTGGGTCACCGAGATCGGCTTGGAGATGTAGGCCTCGCAGCCGCCCTCGCGGATCCGCTCCTCGTCGCCCTTCATCGCGAAGGCGGTCACCGCCACCACCGGGATGTGCGAGAGGTCGTCGTCTTCCTTGAGCCACTTGGTGACCTCCAGCCCGGAGATCTCCGGCAGCTGGATGTCCATCAGGATCAGGTCCGGGCGGTGCTCGCGCGCCAGCGCAAGCGCCTGCAGCCCCTCGCGCGTCTGCAAGGTCTGGTACCCCTGCGCGTCGAGGAGGTCGTGGAAGAGCTTCATGTTGAGCTCATTATCCTCGACGATCAGGACCTTCTTGGTCATTCCTACAGCCCTGCGGCAAACCTGACAGGGTTGCCGCCCCCGTTACCTAAACACCTATTCACACGGATATCCTTAAACGGGCGCTAATCTCGAATGCGTCGTTTTTTCAAAGCCCATGGAACAGTCCCTTACTGATCTCGATCACGTGATCGTCCACCCGTCCCGTCCGCTTGTCATTGTCGACGTCGACGAGGTGCTGGCGAAGTTCATGGCGGGCTTCGAGCGGTTCGTCGGCCGGCACGGCTACGAGATGCGCGTGGAGAAGTTCGCGCTGTTCCAGAACATCTATCCGCTGGGCCAGACAGACCATGTGGCGATCGAGCGCGGGGTCGAGCTGTTCAACAGCTTCTTCGAGCATGGCGCCGACGACCTGGAGCCGGCCGAAGGCGCGGCCGACGCGCTGGCCGACCTCTCGTCGCGGGCCGA
>CAMLKO010000187.1 GCA_946480495.1 uncultured Caulobacteraceae bacterium | reverse complement strand
TCGCGCACGGCCCAGAAGGCCTTCGCCTGGGCGTCGGTCTGGGCGATGGCGGCGTCGGTGACGAGGCCGTCTTCGAGCGCGTGGCTGAGGACGCGCTCCAGCCCTGCTTCCGCCGCGCCGGGCTCTCCGCTGGCGGTCTCGATGAGGACGTACCAGGGGTGTTCGGCCTCCAGCGGCTCACGAAGGCCGGGGATGTTCTTCAGCGCGAAGGCGACGCCCAACCGGCCCATCAGCTCGAAGGCCTCGACCTGCCCGCCGGTCTCGTCCTTGGCGCGGGCGAGCAGCTGGATCGCGTCGGCGGGGGAGGCGACGGCGCACATGGCGACCGCGCGCGAGGGCAGGATCGGGAATAGTTTGAGGCTCGCCGCCGTTATCACGCCGAGCGTCCCTTCCGCCCCGATCAGCAGCTGCTTGAGGTCGTAGCCGGTGTTGTCCTTGCGCAGGCGCTTGAGCCCATTCCAGACCTCGCCGTTCGGCAGTACGGCCTCCAGCCCCAGCACCAGATCGCGCATGGTCCCGTAGCGCAGCACCTGAGTGCCGCCCGCATTGGTCGAGATCAGCCCGCCGATTGTCGCCGAGCCTTCCGAGGCTAAGCTGAGCGGAAACCGCCGGCGCTTCTCTTCCGCGGCCTCGTGGACCGCCGCGAGGGTTACGCCCGCCTCGGCCACGATCACGTCGTCGAAGGCGTCGACATCGCGGATCGCCCGCATCCGCTCGGTCGACAGCAGCACCTCGCCCTGCGGAATCTGGCCGGAAACCAGGCCCGTGTTGCCGCCCTGTGGGACCACAGGGGTGCCGGTCTCGGCGCAGATCCCGATGACCGCCGAAACCTCGGCGGTCGATTTCGGCAGCAGCAGGATCGGCGTCTGGCCCGTCCAGCGGCCGCGCCATTCGATGAGCTTGGGCGCAATGCGCTCGGGGTCTTCGCTCCAGCCGCCCTCGCCCAGCACGGCCTTCAGGCGCGAGATCACATCGGCGCGGACGGGAGCGGTCATGGGCGCACTATATCAGCCCACATGACCGGCGGCGCGCCGCAGGCGGTCGTTGATCGCCTCGCCCAGTCCTTCATGAGGGATCGGCGCGACCGCTATGGCCTTCGGGTGCATTCGGTCCGCCGCTCGAAGCATGGTGAACAGGTTGGCCGCCGCTTCGGCCAGGTCGCGCGTGGGGCTCAGGTTGAACGGCGAGTCCGATGGCCCGAACGCTAGATAGGCCTCCCCCTCGCGCGGCGCGTCTGCATCGATCCTAACCGTAGCCTCAGGCGCATAGTGCACCGATAGCCGTCCGGGCGAGCGTTTGGCGTCGTCTTCGGCGTCGGCCAGCGGCCCGATCAGCGCCTCGATCTGCTCGCGCGTCACCGCCCCAGGGCGGAGCAGCCGCGCAGGACCATCGAGCAGGGCGACTACTGTCGACTCCAGCCCCACCGGACACGGGCCGCCATCCAGCGCGACCATCGCTGCAAGACCGGTTTCCTCGACCGCGTCGGCGTAGGTGGTTGGGCTGGGTCGCCCCGAGCGGTTGGCCGAGGGCGCCACGACCGGGCCGCCGAACGCCTCCAGCACCGCGCGCGCCGTTGCATGGCCGGGAACGCGGACGGCGACGGTGTCGAGCCCCGCACGGGCCAGGTCGCAGACCGGCGCGCCTTCGCGAACCGGCGCTACGATGGTGAGCGGGCCCGGCCAGAAGGCCTGCGCGAGCGCCATCGCGCGGCCATCCAGCTCGGCGATCTGTTCCGCGGCGCCGAGATCGAAAACGTGGGCGATCAGCGGGTTGAAGCTCGGGCGGCCCTTGGCTTCGTAGACCTTCGCGACGGCCCGGGGATTGGCCGCATCGGCCGCCAGCCCATAGACCGTCTCCGTCGGCAGGATGACGAGCTCCCCGGCGCGCAGCGCCTCGACCGCGCGGACTACTTCGCCTTGCGGGCCGTCAGCGCGATGGTCACCTGGACCGTCGCCGGGATCACTTCGGTTGTCGCCCACTCGCCCTGTCCCACGCCGAACGCCAGCCGGTTGACGCTGACGGCGGCGTTCATCTTCGCCGTGTCGCCCGTGATGGCGAGGGTGAAGGGCAGGGTCAACGGCTTCGTGACGCCCCGGATGGTCAGGTCGCCCGCCGCCTCATAGCGGTCGCCCCCCAGCGCCTTGAAGGAATGGGTGACGAAGGTCGCCTTCGGATACTTCGCCGCGAAGAACCAGGGCGTATCCGGCAGGGCCGCGTCGCGGTCGGCGTCGCCGGTCACCGCCGAGCCGACGTCGATGCTCACGCTGGCGCTGGAGTGGGCGAGGTCCTTCGGGTCGAAGCGGATGTCGGCGTCCCACTTGCGGAACGATCCGCCCACCGCCTGTCCGTCGAAGGTCGAGCCGATGCCGACTTTCGAGGCTGCATGATCCACGACCCACGCCGGCGGCGCGGCCCAGGCGGGAGCCGCGATCGCCAACGCTGCAATGACGACTGCAATCCTCACAGCGCGCGACCCTCGACCCGGCGGCGCGGCCAGAAGGGGATCATGCGTCCGAGTTCGTCGGCCTTGTCCCAGAACTGGTGCTTCAGCGCGCCCAGGATGTGCAGCGGCAGCAGCACGTAGAAGACCGTCCAGGCCGCGTAGGTGTGCACCGTCTCCAGCACCTCGCGTGTGGGGCGCGCCTGGCTGACCGGCAGATTGTTGAGCGGTGCGATGGTCGGCACGATCAGGGGCCCGAGATGGATCGGATAGACGCTCGCCAGCTTGCCGATCGAAACCATCACCCAGCCGGTCAGCGGGATGCCGACGATGGCCACGTAGAAGAGCACGTGGACGGTGCGGGCCAGGGCGCGCTCCCACGCCGGCATGGGTTCCGGCATGGGCGGCGGCTTCATCACCAGCCGCCAGAGCAGCCGCAGGACGCTCAGGATCAGCACCGTGATCCCGATCGTCTTGTGCGGCTGCAGGGCCAGCGCATGAGCCTGGCCCTTCAGGTCCTCCGCGCTCCAGGCGATGTAGATGTTCCAGAGGATCAGGATCGCGATCGCCCAGTGCAGGAGCATCGCGACGTAGGAGTACCGGTACGGGGGGCTGTTCATTGGGCCTCGATGGTTCAACCGCGGGGGCGGCTATGTCTTCAGGAACTCCGCCTCGATGGCCAGGTCAACGTCGTCGCCGATGACGCCGGGCAGCATGAAGGTAATGCCGAAGTCCTCGCGGCGGATGCGCCCCGTGGCCGAGAAGCCCGCGCGATGCCCGGCGACGAGGCCGGACTCATAGCCGTCGAACACGACGTTGAGCTGCACGGGCTTGGTCACGCCCCGCAGCGTCAGGTCGCCGGTCATCACGCCGCTGGTGGGGCCGGTCTGGGTGAACCCGGTCGAGACGAAGGTCGCGGTCGGATTGTGGTCGCCGTCGAGGAAGTCCTTGGCGAATTTCGGCCCGTACTGCGCATCGCCCGTGTCGAGCGAATTGACGTCGACCGTCACCTCGACCTTCGAGGCCATCGGGTCTTTCGGGTCGTAGCTGAAGTGGGCGTCGAAGGTCCTGAACTGCATGGTGTAGCTCGACAGCCCCATGTGCCGCACGCGCACGACAAGGCTCGCGTGCCGCTTGTCCAGCGCATAGGTTCCCGCCGGCATCTGGGCCGGGTCCTGGGTCGGAGCGGCGAGCGCCGGGCCGGCGATGACGAGCGCTAGCAATGGCGCGCACAGGGCGCTGGCGAAGCGGACCATCCTGAATTCTCCCACGCCGCCGCTGCGCGGCGCCGGTGAAGCTCTGGCGTAAGTACGGCTAAAGCTGGGCCAGCATGTAGTCGGCCGAGGAGACGCGGAATTCGCCGC
>CAMLKO010000186.1 GCA_946480495.1 uncultured Caulobacteraceae bacterium | reverse complement strand
GAGGCGCTCGACGCAGAGGCGCTGCCTGGAGGCTCGCTGCGTGTGCGCCAGAAGGGCGACATCACCGCCTGGCCAGGCTACGCCGAAGGCCGCTGGTGGGTGCAGGACGCCGCGGCGGCGGTTCCGGCGCGGCTGCTCAACGTCAGATCCGGCGAAACGGCGCTCGACTTCTGCGCCGCGCCCGGCGGCAAGACGCTGCAGCTCGCCGCCGGCGGCGCGGCGGTGGTGGCGGTGGACCGCTCCGCCGCCCGGCTGAGGCGGCTGAAGGAGAACCTGGAGCGCACCGGCCTGACGGCCGAAGTCGTGACCGCCGACGCCGAAAGCTGGGCTGACGAGCGGGCCTTCGACGCCGTCCTGCTGGACGCGCCCTGCGCCTCGACCGGCACCTTCCGGCGAAACCCGGACGTGCTCTGGGCCATCCGCCCGCCGGACATCGCCAAGCTGGCCCAAGTCCAGGCGCGACTGCTCGACGCCGCCGCAAGGCGCGTGAAGCCGGGCGGGCGCCTCGTCTATTGCGTCTGTTCGCTGGAGCCGGAGGAGGGGGAAGCGCAGGTTCCGGCCTTCCTCGCCCGCCATCCGGAATTCCGGCTCGACCCCGTCCGGCCGGGCGAGGGCGGCGCGCCGGAGGCCGGCGTCACGGCCGGCGGTTTGCTTCGCATCCTGCCCCATCACCTGCCCGGCGGCCTCGACGGCTTTTTCGCCGCGCGGTTCGTGCGCTTGTAGCCTTCCCCCGACGCAGGGTATCTCCGGCCCATGACCATCATCGCGCCCTCCATCCTCGCCTCGGATTTCGCGAAGCTCGGCGAGGAATGCCGCGCGGTGGAGGCCGCGGGCGCCGACTGGCTGCACGTCGATGTCATGGACGGCCACTTCGTCCCCAACATCACCATCGGGCCGGATGTGGTGAAGGCGCTGAGGCCCCACGTCTCCATCCCCTTCGACGTCCACCTGATGATCGCCCCGGTGGACCCCTACATCGAAGCCTTCTGCGCGGCCGGCGCCGACTACATCAGCGTCCACCCCGAGAGCGGCCCGCACCTGAACCGCACGCTGAAGCTGATCCGGCAGGTCGGCGCCAAGGCCGGCGTGGTGTTCAACCCGAGCACGCCCCCCGACGTCATCCAGTACATGATGGACGAGGTCGACCTGATCCTGGTGATGTCCATCAACCCGGGCTTCGGCGGCCAGAAGTTCATGACCAGCCAGCTCAAGAAGATCGAGCGCCTGCGCGCCATGATCGACGAGACCGGCCGCGACATCCCGCTGGAGGTCGACGGCGGGGTGACGCCGGAAACCGCGCCGCTGTGCATCTCGGCGGGCGCCACCGCGCTCGTCGCGGGCACCGCCGTCTTCAAGGGCGGGCCGGACAAGTACGCCGACAACATCCGCGCCCTGAGGGGCGGCTGAGGGCTCGCCGATGGACCCCCTGCTCCTGGCCAGGGGTGCGGCCGCGGCGGCGTACCGGCGCCTTGAGCACGAGTGGTACGGCACGCCGCTGCACCTGCTGACGCTGGGCGGACGCAAGCCGCAGGGCCTGGTCGCCCATCCCCACGACCTGCGGCCCGCCGACCCCGTGAAGGGCCGCCTGATCCTCGAAGGCGTCTTCCAGTTCGGCGGCTCGACGCTGCGCATCGGGCCCAACGGCGACCCGTTCGACCGCCCAAGCCCCAGCCGCGCGTTTGCGGCCGAGCTGCACGGCTTTTCGTGGCTGCGCGACCTGCTGGTGCTGGGCGAGCAGGGGGTGCGGCCGGGCGTTCGCCTGTTCATGGACTGGCGGCGCGTGTTCGGCCGCTGGAACGCCTATTCCTGGAGCCCGGGCGTGCTGGAGCGGCGGGTCTTCAACCTCGCCTGCGCGGCCCGGACGCTTTCGATGGAAGCCTCCGATGCGGAGATCGCCGCGCTGGAAGGCGACCTCGCCCGCCAGGCGCGGCACCTGCTCAGGATTTCGGAGGATCCCTCCCGCGCCGTCGAGCGCGCCATCGCGGCGGGCGTGGCGGGATGCGCGCTCGGCGGGCCGGCGGGCCTCAGCCTTATGGAGCGCGCGCTGCGGCGGCTTCGGCGCAGGCTGCCGAAGGCCGTGCCGGTCGACGGCGGCCATGCCTCGCGCTCGCCCGAGCGCGGGCTGGAGCTGCTGCTCGATCTGCTGACGCTGGACGACGCCGTTTCCCAGCGCGGCCGTCCCGCGCCCGACGAGGTCCGCCAGGCCATCGACCGGCTCGGCGTCGCGACCCGCTTCTTCACCCTGCCGGACGGACGGCTGGCGGCGATGCAGGGCGGCGGGCCGGCCGATGCGCCGACGATCGCGGCCGGGCTCGCCCACGAAGAGCCGCGTAAACCCCCGATGTGGCTGGAAGGCGCGGACTTCCACCGGCTGCACGGCGGCGGGGTGGAGCTGATCGTCGACGCCGGCGCGCCGGCGGGGGGCGCCTGGAGCGTGACCGCCTGCGCCCAGCCGCTCGGCTTCGAGCTCGTCTTCGGCCGCGACCGGCTGATCGTCGGCAGCGGCTGGACGCCGGGAATGCCAAACGATCTGCGCCTGACAGCGGCGGCCTCATGCGCGGTGCTGGGCGAGACCACCTGCGGGGAAGTGCTGATCGCGCCCGCCGCGGCGGGTCTTGGCGAGCGCCTCGCGGGCGGCCCGGCCAAGGTCAACGCCCGCCGCCACGAGACCGACGCGGCCATGTGGCTGGAGATGTCGCACGACGGCTGGCTCAGGCGCCTTGGCCTGATGCACGAGCGGCGCCTGTTCGTCGACCGCGCGACCGGCGAGGTGCGCGGCGAGGACCGGTTCGAACCGCCGCGACCCAGGGACGACGCGGGCCCGCGCCGCTACATTCCCTTCGCCGTCCACTTCCAGCTGGCGCCGGAGGTGAAGGCCTCGCTGGCGCAGGACGGCAAGACCGTCATCCTGCGCGGGCCGACCAAGGCCCTGTGGCTGCGCACCGACGCCGCCGAGGTCGCCATCGAGCCGTCCCGGCATGGCCAGAACGGCGAGGTGAAACGATCCTCGCAGGTCGTCCTGCGCGGCCAGGTCCGCCACGACAAGGGCGGCCGGGTGCGCTGGAAATTGTCGGCGTCGGAGACCTGACCTCGCGTTGACTCAGCGGGCCTCGCCCGTATGTTCCGGCCATCTCGCGTGACTGGCGCTGAAGGTGGGTGACCACCGGGGAGCGCGGGATGCATCCGCCGCGCGCCTGGGCGTTCCTCTGCACACAAGGAGACCGCCTTCCCATGCCCGCCGCCCCCGATTTCCCGCCCGCTCCAGACCGCGTTCCCGTCAAGCGGGCGCTCATCTCGGTCTCCGACAAGACCGGCCTGATCGAGACCGCCAAGGCTCTGGCCGATCTCGGCGTCGAGCTGGTCTCCACCGGCGGCACCAAGGCCGCGATCGCGAGCGCCGGCCTGCCGGTGAAGGATGTCTCCGACCTGACCGGCTTTCCGGAGATGATGGACGGGCGGGTCAAGACGCTGCACCCGATCGTGCATGGCGGCCTGCTCGGCGTGCGCGACGCCAAAAGCCATGCCGACGCCATGGCCGAGCACGGCATCGGCGGCATCGACCTGCTCTACGTGAACCTCTACCCGTTCGAGGCGACGGTGGCGGCCGGCGGGAACTTCGAGACCTGCGTCGAGAACATCGACATCGGCGGCCCGGCGATGATCCGCTCGGCGGCCAAGAACCACGGCTATGTCGCCGTCTGCACCGAGCCGTCGGACATGGCCGAGGTGGTCGCGGCGCTGAAGGCGGACGGCGCGACCTCGCTGGAGCTGCGGCGCAAGCTCGCCGCCCGCGCCTACGCCCGAACCGCCGCCTATGACGC
>CAMLKO010000185.1 GCA_946480495.1 uncultured Caulobacteraceae bacterium | reverse complement strand
GCATCGAGAGCGCCGACGACGCCGCGGCCCGCGCGGCCGAGGCGCTGGCCGGCGTCAAGGGCGTCACCGAGGCGCGCGCCATGGAGAAGGAGCAGGCCCAGGCCCTGCTGGAGCCCTGGATCGGCAAGGACGCGCTGAGCGAGGACCTGCCGGTCCCGCGCCTCGTCACCGTCGAGCTCACCCGGCGCAATCCGCCCGGCGCCGCCGCGCTGGCGCTGGCGCTCAAGACCGCCGGCGTCGACGCCACGGTCGACGACCATCACCTGTGGATCGCCGATATCGAGCGCTCCGCCTCCGTCGCCCGCTGGGCCGCCATCGTCGTCTTCCTGCTGATCGCGGGCGCGGCGGGCGCGGTCATCGCCTTCGCCACCCGCGCCGGGATCGCCGCGCACCACGAGGTCGTGGAGGTGCTGCACCTGTCGGGCGCCAGCCGCGCCTTCATCGTGCGCATGTTCCAGCTGCGCTTTGCCCGCACCGCCGCGCTGGCGGGCTTGCTGGGCGTGGGAGCGGCGGCCATCATCGGCGCCGTCGCCCGACTCGCTGGAGGGGGAGCGGGCCTGACCCCGGTGCTGCCGGTGGCGTGGAGCGACCTCGTCGCGCTCGCCCCCGCGCCGCTGCTGGCGGCCGCCGTCGCCGCCATCGCGGTGCGCCAGGCCGCGGTCGGGCTCCTGAAGGAGATGGGATGAAGAGCCTCGCCGCCCTGGTGATCCTGGCCATGATCTGGACCGTGGGGCTGCTGGCGTTCGCCACGCGCGTGGAGCACTCGACGCCCGCGCCCGAGCCGCCCGTCGCCGACGGCATCGTGGCGCTGACCGGCGCCTCGGTCGTGCGGCTGGAAGCGGCCACCAAGCTGCTGGAGGAAGGCAAGGGCAAGCGCCTGCTGGTCTCCGGCGTCAATCGCCAGGCCAGCCGCGCCGACATCCTCGACGTCACCAAGGCCGGCAAGAAGGTCTACGACTGCTGCGTGGACCTGGGCTTCATGGCCGCCGACACCGTCGGCAACGCCGAGGAGACCGCCGAGTGGGCGCGGACCAAGGGCTACAGGAAGCTGATCCTGGTCACCGCCGACTTCCACATGCCCCGCGCCTCGCTGGAGCTGCACGCCGCCATGCCGGAGGCCGAGATCATCCCCTATCCCGTGCTGACCGAGACGCTGGATACGCCGCGCTGGACGAAGACCAGCTGGGGCGTGCGGCTGATGGCGCTCGAATACACCAAGTACCTGGCCATCCTCGGCCGTGAGGCGCTGCTGAGCCTCGGCCCGAAGGATACGCCCACCAATCAAGAGGCCCACGCGTGATCTGGATTCGCTCGCTCCTGTTCACGGCCGTCTTCTACATCGCCTCGACCGTCGCGGCGCTGCTGATGACCCCGCTGCTGCTGGGCAAGCGGCGCTGGGTGGTGGTGGCCATCGGCGTCTGGGCGCGGTTCGTCACCGTCGCCATGCGCGTCATCTGCGGGATCAGGGTCGAGATCCGCGGGCGCGAGCACATGCCGAGCGGCCCGGCCCTCATCGCGGCCAAGCACCTTTGCATGTTCGACACCATCGGCCCCTTCGGCTTCCTGCACGACGCCTGTTTCGTGCTGAAGAAGGAGCTGCTCGTGATCCCCTTCTACGGCTGGTACTCGATCAAGGGCGGCATGATCGCCGTCGACCGCGACGGCCACGCCTCGGCGCTGAAGAAGCTGGTGCGCGACACCCGCGAGCGCCTGTCCGAAGACCGCCAGGTGATCATCTTCCCCGAAGGCACCCGCAAGGACCCCGGCGCCGAGCCCGACTACAAGCCCGGCGTCGCCGCCCTCTACCGCGACCTCGACCTCCCCTGCACGCCGCTGGCCACCAACTCCGGCGTCCACTGGCCGGCGCATGGCTTCCTGCGGCGGCCGGGCGTGATCGTGTTCGAGTTTCTTGAGCCCATCCCCGCCGGCCTGAAACGCGGCGAGTTCATGCGTGAGCTGCAGGAGCGCATCGAAACGGCGACGAACGCGCTGCTGGCGGAGGGGATTTAGGGGCGCTCGCGCCCCGGGCCTTTGCCGGCCGGCAGACTCAGACCGCTTCGGCCTCTACCGCGTCTGCGTTCTCGGCCGGCGGGACGAAGCTGACCGTCACCTCGGCGCCAGGTTCCAGCGGATTGACCTTAACCTCGGCGCTCAACTGGTGGGCCAGCGCCTGGACGATGCTGGTGCCCAGCCCCGCTTTCGCCGGCGCCGCGTCCGCCTTCGGCATTCCCACACCATTATCGCGAACGGCGAGCGTCCAGCCGCCTTCGCCAGTCTTGTAGGACACCACGATCGCCCCGCCCCGCTCGTTGGGGAACCCATGCTTGAGGGAGTTGATCACCAGTTCGGTGACGACCAGGCCCAGGCTGACCGAAACACCGGCGTCGATGACGACATCCTCGCACTCCACGGTGAGCGACAAGGCCTTCGGATCCACGATCATCGAGGCGCTGATCGTATCGCACAGCGTCGTCAGGTAGTCCTTCAGCCGCACAGTGCCCAACGTCGAGATCGCCAGCTGCTGCTGGAGGTCGGCGACCGACATCACCCGCTGATGAGCGGCGCGCAGCTGGGCGCGCGTTTCCTCCGACTGCGTGCGGCGCGCGCTCTGCATCAGCACGCTGGCGATGATCTGGAGGCTGTTGGCGACGCGGTGGCGGACCTCCTGCAGCAGGATCTCATTTTGCCGGACAAGCTCCTTCTGAGCCGCGTCGCTCTTCATGGCCTCCGTCACGTCGGCGACGCCGATCAGCAACCGCATCTCATCGGGATGTCCGTAGGACAGCTTCCTGACGTTCACGACGAGGCGCCGGGGGCGGTCGGCGACTTTCAGGTCCATCTCGTAGGACGGGACGACCGCGGCGTCCGAAGCCGTGGCGTTGATCAGCGAGCGTAGCTGCGGGACGTTCCACTCGCCCGCTCCGAGCTCGTAAATGCGCCGGCCCTGGACGGTGGCGGGCGCGATTCCGAAGGTCTCGCAGAACGAGGCGCTGGCCGCGACAATCTTCTGCTCGCCGTCCAGCAGCAACAACGGCGCGATCGATGAAACGACCATGGCCAGCGCAAGACTCAAGCCGGGATCGTCTGGGTCAATTGACAGATGGGCGGTCACGACCGGCCCTTTTTATAAACAGAGGCTCGCGGAGCGAAAGCCATACCCGCGTGGTGACGTTCGGGGGCGTCAGCCTTCTCTTAGCACATCTAACAGGGTCACGCTTGGTTGATGATGCGCCATCATCGTGGGCTATCGCCGCGGCCCCGTGCTAGAGACGCGCCTCGGCTGCACCCGGCTGGTTTCGGGTCGCGGCCCGCGAAGCGTCAGGGCGCCCAGTGGAAACCATAGCTTCAGCGTTAGTCACTGTGCTCCTCGTGGACGACGACCTGCTTGTCCAGGATGTGATCCGGTCCGCTCTCGAGGACGGGGGGTTCGAGGTCGTCTGCGCCGCGACTGCAAAAGAGGCGATGTCGGTGCTGAACGATAACGCCGCCGGCGTCCAGGCGCTGGTTACGGACGTCAATCTCGGCGGTGAGGAGAGCGGCTGGGATGTCGCCCGCCAGGGCCGGGAGCTCAGCCCCACGCTGCCGGTGGTCTACGTCAGCGGAGACAGCGCGCACGACTGGCCCGTGCATGGCGTGCCCGGCAGCATTCTTGTCCAAAAACCGTTCGCCCCTGCCCAGATCGTGACCGCGGTCGCGACCGTGCTGAACGACGCGCCGGCCTCCCCGCCGGGCGGCGCGGAAACCGGGTGAACACGTCCGTCAGCCGGGCTCTACCCCTCCCGCTCCTCGACCATGGCCAGCAGGCGCTCCATCCCGTGGTCGCGCACGCCCTCCTCGTGAAGGTG
>CAMLKO010000184.1 GCA_946480495.1 uncultured Caulobacteraceae bacterium | reverse complement strand
GGAGGCGACCTTGAAGAAGTCGGCCCAGCGTTCGTCGGTCATGGCGCCGGAGCCGTCGGGGGCGACGATGGCGTACTGGCGCATCTTCTCCCGGGCCTGGGCGAGGACATCCTCGGTGATCTCCGGGTTGTCCTTCATGATCAGCGCGTCGGCCGGTTTCGGGTCGCCGTGGAGGTAGCTCTTCCAGCCGGCCTGCGAGGCGTCGATGAAGGCCTGCACGGCCTTGGGGTTGTTGGCGATCAGGCTGTCGCGGGCCAGCACCACGGCGGCATAGCTGGGGAAGCCTTCGTCGGCGAGCAGGAAGACCTCCGGTTTGAAGTGGGCGGCCTGCTCGATGGTGTAGGGCTCCGACGACAGGTAGCCCTGCTGGACGGCGTTCCTGTCGGCGATGAAGGGGCCGTTGTTGAAGGTGTACTTGCGCACCTGATCGTCGGTGAAGCCGTACTTGGCCTTCAGCCAGACCCAGAAGGCGGTGACCGAGGCGTCGGCCAGCAGGATCGGGTGGCCCTTCATGTCGGCGATGGAATGGATGCCGGCGTCGGGGTGGGCGATGAGGACCTGCGGGTCCTTCTGCATGAAGGCCGCGACGGCCCGGACCGGCGCCTTCTCCTGCGCCAGGTTCATGACGATGAAGCTGTTGGAGCCCATGCCGAGGTCGACGGCGCCGCTGGCCAGCAGCTGGGGCACGTTCACGCCCGGGCCGCCCTGCACGATGGTCACGTCGAGGCCGCGCTTCGCATACTCGCCGGTCGCCAGCGCCTGGTAGAAGCCGCCGTGCTCGGCCTCGGCGCGCCAGTCGGTGGCGAACTTGATGGCGGTGCGGCCGGGTTGTTCGGGGGCCGGCTGCCTGGCGGGGGAGCAGGCGGCGAGGAGGGCGGCGAGCGCCAGGGCGAGGAGGCGTTTCATGCTGTAAAGCTAGCGCCGGATCGGCGGATGGGCATAGCCCAAACGAGCAAGGGGACGATGCTTTCGGTTGCCCGACCGCATCGCCCCCTCACCCAGAACCCCTTGCGGGGCCTGTGATCGAAAGGTGTGGTCCCGAGGAAAAGGATCCAGGTCGCCCTGGTCTGATCTCGAAACCCACTCCCGAACCGGTTTCCGAAGGTCTCCCCTCGGCCCTTAGTCCGGAAGCGCTCCTGCTCGCTTGACCTTACCGTTTCCGGTCTCGCCCGCGCCGCAGTTCCTTCCGACGAGTTGACTGTGCCGAATATCCGGCTATGTAGCAACCGCCCAAGATCACGGCTGTGTGAATTCTTGCCGTTTTCTGTGGGCAAGGCCGGTGCACAAGTTGTGGATAAAGTTGTGATACCGCTGAATTCTCAGCGGGTTGCGCTTATCCACAGAGAAAGTGGTTCAGCCGCCGAGCGCCTCTCTTTTTTCCTCCAGCGCCAGCCATTCCTCCTCGGCCGAGGCCAGATCGGCGCGCGCCGTCTCCAGCATTTTCATGATCCGGTCGAACTTCGCCGGATCGCGGGCATAGAGCTGCGGGTCTTCGAGCTCGCGTTCCCGCGAGGCGATGTCGCGCGGGAGCTGTTCCAGCAGGGCGTTGAGCGCCTCCAGCCGCCGCGCATCCTTGTAGGACAGTTTGGAGGATTTCTTCGGCTCCTCGCGCGGGCGGACGGAGGCGGGCGAAGGCGCGCGCGTGAGGGTGGGGGCGGCGAAGAAGCCGGGGTTCTGGGACTGGAAGTCGCTCCAGCCGCCGGGCGTCTCGACGGCGTCGCCGCGGCCGTTCAGCGCGACGGTCGAGGTCGCCAGCCGGTCGATGAAGTCGCGGTCGTGGCTGACCAGGATGAGCGTGCCGTCGTAGTCGGCCAGCAGGTCCTCGAGCAGGTCCAGCGTGTCCATGTCGAGGTCGTTGGTCGGCTCGTCGAGGACCAGCAGGTTGGCGGGCTTGGCCAGCGCACGCGCCAGCAACAGGCGGTTGCGCTCGCCCCCCGAAAGGGTCGAGACCGGCTGGCGCAGCTGGACATCCTTGAACAGGAAATCGCGGGCATAGGCGGCGACGTGGCGGCTTTCGCCGCGCACCAGCACGCTGTCGCCGCCGCCGGGGGTCAGCGCGTCCCACAGGGTCTGGCCGGGCTTGAGGTCCTCGCGCGCCTGGTCGAGGTAGGCGATCTGCAGCCCCGTCCCCAGCTTCACGGTCCCGGCGTCGGGGGCCAGTTCGCCCAGCATGATCTTCACCAGCGTCGTCTTGCCCGCGCCGTTGGGGCCGACGATGGCCACACGGTCGCCGCGCAGGATACGGGTGCTGAAGGGCTTGAGGATAACCCGCTCGCCGAACGCCTTGGCGGCGCCCTTCAGCTCGGCCACCAGCTTGCCGGCGTAGCCGCCCGCGTCGATGGCCAGTTCCAGCGGCCGCTGGGCCTCGCGCATCCGTTCGGCCCGCTCGGCGCGCATCTTGTTGAGTTCGCGGGCGCGGCCCTCGTTGCGGGTGCGCTGGGCGGTGATGGAGCGATAGAACCAGTAGGTTTCGCGCTCGATGGCCTTGTTGAGCCGCCGCAGCGTCTCCTCCTCGTCGGCCATCAGCTTGCGCGACCACTCGTCGAAGGCGGCGAAGCCCTTGTCCAGCATCCGCAGGCGCCGGGCATAGAGCCAGTAGCAGCGCTGGGTCACCCGGGTCAGGAAGGCGCGGTCGTGGCTGACGATCAGGGCGGCGGCGCGGGAGGCGGCGAGCTCGGCCTCCAGCGTCTGGATGGCGAAGATGTCGAGATGGTTGGTCGGCTCGTCCAGCAGCAGCACGTCGGGCTGCTCGGCGAAGGCTTTGGCCAGCGCGGCGCGGCGGATCTCGCCGCCGGAGAGGCCGGTGGTGGGCTTCTGTGGGTCCAGCCCGAAGTCGGCCAGCGCGGCCTCAGCCTCGTGGGGCGCGGCGCCGCCGGCGGTGGCGTAGTCGAGGATGGTGGCGCCGGCGACCTGCGGCTCCTGCGGCACGAAGACGATCTTCGTTCCGGGTTTGACGGCCCGCTCGCCCGCGTCGAACTCCACCTGGCCGGCGAGGATGCGCAAGAGCGTCGACTTCCCCGCGCCGTTGCGCCCGACCAGGGCGGCCCGGACGCGGGGCTCGAGCGCAATGTCGACGCCCTCGAACAGCGAATTACCCGCGTCGGCGAGGCGGACGTCCTTGAGGGCGAGAATGGGAGCGGCCATGGGGATGAGGCCTTTAGCCCTTCTCCCCTCGCGGGAGAAGGTGGCAGCCGAAGGCTGACGGATGAGGGGGCTCTCAGACGGTTCAGCTGAATAGGGCGGTTGAGACGGCAGTGCGCCCCCTCATCCGACCTGCTTCGCAGGCCACCTTCTCCCGCGAGGGGAGAAGGCTTAGGTAGAGCGGATGTCGACGCGCCCCTTCTGGGAACACAAGAAGCTCGAGGAGATGACCGTCCCGGAGTGGGAGAGCCTCTGCGACGGGTGCGGGCTGTGCTGCCTGATCCGGTTCGAGGACGAGGAGACGGGCGAGATCATCCCGACGCGGGTGCATTGCCGGCTGTTCGACGCCGGCGCCTGCCGCTGCACCGACTATGAGAACCGCAAGAAGCACGTGCCCGACTGCATCAAGCTGACGCCGCACAACATCGACGACCTGCAATGGATGCCGCCGTCATGCGCCTATCGGCGGCTGCATGAGGGCAAGTCGTTGCCGCAGTGGCATCCGCTGATCACCGGCGATCCGGAGAGCGTGCACAAGGCGGGGGTCTCGGTGCGCGGCCAGACGGTGAGCGAGACGACCTTCACCGACGACGAGGACGCCCTGGACTTCGCGGCCTGGGATCTGGTGCGGGATCGGGGGGATGAGCCTTACTAGCTCCCTTCCCCCCTCCAGGGGGAAGGGAGAATAGCACCGACCTTGCGTGCTGAAGTT
>CAMLKO010000183.1 GCA_946480495.1 uncultured Caulobacteraceae bacterium | reverse complement strand
CGTAGCGGCGCACGAACTTGGGCGTCCAGTCGAACAGGCCCAGCATGTCGTCGGTCACCAGGATCTGCCCGTCGCAGCCGGCTGAGGCCCCGATCCCGATGGTCGGGGCATCGATCGCCGCGGTGATGTCGCGCGCCAGGTCTTCGGCGACGCCCTCCACGACCACCGCAAAGGCGCCGGCGTTCGCCGCGGCGGCGGCCTCGTCCATGATGCGGCTGCGCTCCTCGTTGGTCCTGCCCTTGGCCTTGAAGCCGCCGTCGACCAGCACCGACTGCGGACGAAGCCCGACGTGGCCCAGCACCGGGATGCCGCGCTTGACCAGATGCTCGATGGTCTCCGGCACCGTCGGCCCCGACTCCACCTTCACAGCCTGCGCGCCCGTCTCCTTCATGATCCGGGCGGCGTTCTCATAGGCCTTGTCCGGCGAGCCCTCGTAGGAGCCGAACGGCATGTCGACGACCACCATCGCCCGCTTCGAGCCCCGCATCACCGCCTGGGCGTGCAGGATCATCATCTCCAGCGTGACGCCGACGGTGTTGGGCAGGCCGTGGACGACCATGCCGACCGAGTCGCCCACCAGCAGCAGGTCGCAGTGCTCGTCGAGCAGCTCGGCCACCGGCGTCGTATAGGCGGTCAGGCACACGATGGGCTCTTTGCCCTTGCGCGCGGCGATGTCGGGCGCGGTGAGGCGCCGGACGGTTTCCTGGCGTTGGGCTGACAGGGTCTAGAACTCCTCGACGGCCCGCGTGATTGCGAACGCCAGCGCCATTACACCGAGCGCGGCCGCCATCCAAACCACTTCGCCGCCGAGCGGGAGCGCGTTGAGGCTGGTCTGCAGGTTCGAGACGCTCGAAATTCCCCTGTCCAGCATGCGCGTGGACTCCTCGGAAACCGCGCCCATCTGCACCAGCATCCGCGAGGTGAACATCTGGGTGACGCCGATGGCGCCGCCCGCCAGGCCGAACGTCCAGATCAGCGCCTGACGCATCTGCCAGCCGCGGTCCAGCCGCGCCTCCACGCGCCGCGCGAACCCTTCGGAATCCGCCAGCGCCGGGGCTTCCGCGAACATCCGCACCAGGCTCGTTTCGAAGTCGGGGTCAGCCATGTTCGCGCCTCCCGTCCGAAGACCCGGCCGGCGGGGCCAGCCGTTGTCTGAGCTTATCCAAACCACGTTTGACATGGGATTTGACCGTTCCCAGTGGCGCATTCAAGGCTTCCGCCGCTTCCGCGTGCGACATCCCCGCGCCGTAACAGAGTGAGACGCACATCCGTTCAGCCGGGCTGAGCGACTTCAGCGCCTCGTCGAGGTCGATGCGCGAGGCGGCCATCGCCTCCCCGCCCGTGATCTCTTCCAGTTCGCCGCCGGCCTGATCGGTCAGGCCCTCGCGCCGCCAGCGCCGGACGTACAGCCGCGCCGCGATGCGCCGGACCCAGGCGACGAAGGTCCCCTCCCCGCGGAATTCCGCGATCCGCTCGAAAGCGGCCAGGAAGGCGTCCTGCGCCAGGTCGTCGGCCATGGAAGGCTCGGCGCCCATGCGCCTGATCAGTCCCCGTACGGAGGACCCGTGGCGCCGCACCAGCTCGCCGAAGGCCGGACGGTCGCCCGCCGCCGCAAGGGCGGCGAGCTCCACGTCGTGCAATCCGGCGGTTCCAGAGGGGTTCATGCCCCACTCCCCTTCAGAGCTGGAGCTTACGCCTGCTCTTTGCCGCGCGTGAAGAACCACAGCAGCAGGAAGCCCAGGCCGATGAAGCCCGGGATCATCCCGGCCGACATGGTGCCGTACATGGCTTCCGGACCGGCGAACTGGCCAAGCGCCACGCCCATCGCGATCAGGCCAAGCCCGATGCCGATGAAGATCACCGCGCGGCGAAGGTCGCGGTAGGCGCTGGGCGAGGAGCGCCAGCCCTTTTGCAGGGACTCGATGAGCTCGGGCGGCATGGGTTCGCCGCGCTCGATGGCGATGCGCATCGTCTCGTGCAGCCGCGCCCTGTCGCGATAGCGCAGGACGGTCGGCACGACGATGATCGCCGTCAGGAAGGAAAACAGGAACAGGGGGACGAGGATGTCGTCCATGGGAGCCTCCGGTTGCAGGGGCGGTCACGGCGTCTATCGCCGCCCACCCGACACCCGTTTAGAGGCTGGCGCGGTCCCGAACGGATGCAGGACCGCGCATTAAACCTTCGTAAGGTCAGGCCAGGCTCGCCAGGTACGCCGCCAGGGCGTCGAAGGTGCCGCCCCAGCCGTTCTGCATCGAGGCGTTCATGCCCTCGAAGAACCTGCGCTCGGCCTCGCTGGCGTGCAGCGGCTCGCCCTTCAGGGTGACGACCGTCTTTCCGTCCTGCTCCTCGAAGGTGATCGTCGAGCGGACCTCGGCCGGAAAGTCGGCGGCGAAGGGGGCGCGGGTGACGCCGCCCTTTTCGTCGGAGAAGGAGCTGACGAACACCAGCCGTTCGGGCGGGCTCACCTCCTCGAAGACCCAGCGCCCCCACCAGGTGTCGCCGCTGGGCGTATCCATCGAATAGTGGTGCAGCCCGCCGGGGCGCAGGTCGAACGTGTGAACCACGTTCTTCATGTTCGCGGGCCCCCACCAGTGCTGCAGGTGCTCTTCCTTCGTGAAGGCGTCCCAGACGCGCTGGCGCGGCGCATCGAGCGTGCGCTGGAAGATGAATTGCTCGGCCATGGACGCCTCCTTGGGGCTTGCGGTTCGAATGGCGATCTGCAACACTTAAGCGAATGCTAAACCTTTCGCAACAGCCTTTGGACCGCATGTTCCACGCGCTCGCCGACCCCGGCCGGCGCGCGATGCTGGAGCGACTGTCGCGCGGCCCCGCCTCCGTCAGCCAGCTGGCCGAGCCGCTGGACATGACCATGTCGGCGGTCGTGCAGCACATCGCCGTGCTGGAGCAGAGCGGCCTCGTCACCTCCCAGAAGGTCGGCCGCGTGCGCACCTGCCAGATGCAGCCCGGCGCGCTCGGCAAGGCCGAGGAATGGCTCAATCACCAGCGGCTCGAGTGGGAAAAGCGCCTCGACCGCCTCGCCGAATATCTCAAGGAAACGAAGGACGACTGATGGCCGAGCTCACCACCCACGGCATGTTCCGCCTGGAGCGGACCTACGACGCCTCCCCCGCCCGCGTGTTCGCGGCCTTCGGCAGCGCCGAGGGCAAGGAGGCCTGGTTCTCCGCCCCCAACGACCAATGGACCCTGGTCGAGCGCAGCTTCGACTTCCGCGTCGGCGGCAAGGAGCGGCTGGTCGGCCGCTGGAAGAGCGGCATGGTCACCAGCTTCGACGCCACCTACTTCGACATCGTGCCCGGCGAGCGCATCGTCTACGCCTACGAGATGCACCAGGACGACCGGAAGATCTCCGTGTCGCTCGCCACGATCGAGGTGCAACCCGAGGGCTCGGGCACGAAACTGGTCGTCACCGAACAGGGCGCCTTCCTCGACGGTTACGACGACAACGGCAGCCGCGAGCATGGCACGGGCATCCTGCTCGACCGCGTCGGGGAGAGCCTGAAATGAGCCTGACCCTCTATTCCCATCCCTTCTCGTCCTACAGCCAGAAGGTGCTGATCGCGCTCTACGAGAACGACACGCCCTTCACCTACCGCAACCTCGAGGAGCCCGGCGCGAACGAGGAGCGTCAGGCGCTCTGGCCGACGGGCAAGTTCCCGGTGCTGGTCGACGACGGCGCCACGGTCGTGGAATCCAGCATCATCATCGAGCACCTCGACCTGCATCATCCCGGCCCGGTGCGGCTGCTGCCCGACGACCCCGACGAGGCGCTGGAAGTCCGCTTCATGGACCGCGTCTTCGACAACTACGTCATGGGCGAGATGCAGAAGCCCGTCTT
>CAMLKO010000182.1 GCA_946480495.1 uncultured Caulobacteraceae bacterium | reverse complement strand
CGCCGCGCGCGGTGTTGACCACGATCGAGTGCGGCTGCAGCAGCTTCAGCCGCCGGGCCGACAGCAGGTGATAGGTGGCCGGGGTGTGCGGGCAGTTGATGGAGACCACGTCCATCCTGGCCAGCATCTGGTCGAGGCTTTCCCAGTAGGTGGCCTCAAGCTCCTCGGCGATGCGCGGGCTGACGGGCTTGCGGTTGTGGTAGTGGATCGACAGGCCGAACGCCTTGGCGCGCCTGGCCAGCGCCTGGCCGATGCGGCCCATGCCGACGATGCCCAGCCGCTTGCCCCAGATCCGCCGTCCCAGCATCCAGGTCGGCGACCAGCCGTGGAAGCCGCCCGACTGCACCACGTTGGCCCCCTCCACGACACGGCGCGAAGCCGCCATGATGAGGCTCATGGTCATGTCGGCGGTGTCTTCGGTCAGGACGCCGGGGGTGTTGGTGACGATGATGTTGCGCTGGTTGGCCGTGGTGACGTCGATGTTGTCCACGCCCGCGCCGAAATTGGCGATCAGCTTCAGCCGTTCGCCGGCGCGTGAGAGGATGCGCGAATCGATCTGGTCGGTGATGGTCGGCACCAGGACGTCGGCGTGCTGCATCGCATCGACGATCTCGTCGGCGCTCATCGGCTTGTCGTCGACGTTGAGTTCGGTGTCGAACAGCTCCCGCATCCGGGTCTCCACCGGATCGGGCAGCTTGCGGGTGACGACGACTTTGGGCTTTCGAGCGGCCATGAACCATTCTGACGCAAACGGGGTCGCCCGACGCGGGCGCGAGCGCACCCTTAGCAAAGGCGCCCTCAAGGTCCAAGCAAGAGAGGGCGCGCATTGCGCGACGCTTTCAAGAATGCTCAGCGCGCTGGCGATCGCGGGCATGGTCTGCGCGGCCCCCGCGCTGGCCGCCGACCGGCCCACGCCCTCGGGACTGCCGGTGCCGCGCTACGTGACGCTGAAGTTCGGCGAGGTGAACGCCCGGGCCGGTCCCGGCGACGATTATCGCCTGCTCTGGGTCTACAAGGCGCGCGGCCTGCCGGTGCAGGTGGTCGCCGAAACGCGCGAGTGGCGGAAGGTCTGCGATCCCCGCGGCGGCGCGGCCTGGGTGCACATGCGCACCATCGACGGGCGCCGCTCCGTCTTCGGCGGAACCCCGCCGGCCGAAATCCATGCGCGGCCCAAGGCCCAGAGCCGGGTGGTCGCCTGGCTCCGGCCGCAGTCCATCGCCTCGCTGGACCGCTGCAAGGAGGGCTGGTGCCGCATCAAGGTCGAGAAGGTGAAGGGCTGGGTCGCCGCCGCCTCGGTGTGGGGCGCAACCGAGACTCCACAGTGCCGTTGAAGGCCTGAATGATTGAGGCCGGGGTGCGGCTCTGCTAACCCCTGCCGGGCCGCCGCTCGGGCGGCTCGAGGGCGAGACGCTGGATGACCGTGGCCGGGGCCAAATCGCGTTACGACTACGAGGAGCTGCTGGCGTGCGGCCGCGGCGAGATGTTCGGGCCCGGCAACGCCCAGCTGCCCGCGCCGCCGATGCTGATGTTCGACCGCATTACGAAGATCACCTCGGACGGCGGCTCGCACGGCAAGGGCTACATCGAGGCCGAACTCGATATCAGGGACGACCTCTGGTTCTTCGACTGCCACTTCATCGGCGATCCGGTGATGCCGGGCTGCCTTGGCCTGGACGCCATGTGGCAGCTGGTCGGCTTCTTCCTCGGCTGGTCGGGCGCGGCGGGCCGCGGCCGGGCGCTTGGCGTCGGCGAGGTGAAGTTCACCGGCCAGGTGACGCCGGTCGTTCGCAAGGTCGTTTACAAAATCAACATGAAGCGCGTGATCATGCGCAAGCTGGTGATGGGCGTGGCCGAGGGGGTTCTCGAAGCCGACGGCAAGCCTATCTACGAAGCCAAGGACCTGCGCGTGGGCCTCTTCGACGCCCGCGACCTGGTCTGACGAGGGAGGACCCATGCGCCGCGTCGCGGTCACTGGCATCGGCATCGTCTCTTCTATCGGCAATAACGCCAAGGAAGTGCTGGCCTCGCTGAGACAAGCGAAGTCGGGGATTTCGTTCGCGCCCGAATACGCCGAGCTCGGCTTCCGCTGTCAGGTGCACGGCAAGCCGGACCTCGACTGGGAATCGATCGTCGACCGCCGCGCCGCGCGGTTCCTGGCCCAGGGCACGGCCTTTGGCCACATCGCCATGGAGCAGGCTATCGCCGACTCCGGACTGGCGGACGACGAGGTCTCCAACGACCGCACCGGCGTGATCGCGGGCTCCGGCGGGCCCTCGACCCGCTCGATCGTCCAGGCGGCCGAGATCACCCGGGAGAAGGGCCCCAAGCGCATCGGCCCCTTCGCCGTGCCCAAGGCCATGAGCTCGGGCCTGTCGGCGGTGCTGGCGACCTGGTTCAAGATCCGCGGCCTGAACTTCTCGATCTCCTCGGCCTGCGCGACGTCGACCCACTGTATCGGCGCCGGCTACGAGCAGATCGCGCTCGGCAAGCAGGACGTCGTCTTCGCCGGCGGGACGGAGGAGCTGGACTGGACCTTGTCCAACCTCTTCGACGCCATGGGCGCGATGAGCTCCAACTTCAACGAAACGCCCCAGAAGGCCAGCCGCGCCTACGACCGCGACCGCGACGGCTTCGTGATCGCCGGCGGCGCGGGGATGGTCGTGCTCGAGGAGATGGAGCGGGCCAAGGCGCGGGGCGCGAAGATCTACGGCGAGATCGTGGGCTACGCCGCCAACTCCGACGGCTACGACATGGTCGCCCCCTCCGGCGAAGGCGCGGTGCGCTGCATGCGCATGGCGCTGGAGACCGCGGGCAACCGCAAGGTCGACTACCTGAACCCGCACGGCACCGCGACGCCGGTGGGCGATGCGAAGGAGATGGAGGCGGTGCGCGAGGTGTTCGGCGCCGACATGCCGCTGATCTCCTCGACCAAGTCGCTGACCGGCCACAGCCTCGGCGCCGCGGGCGCGCAGGAGGCGATCTACTCACTTCTGATGCTCAACAACGGCTTCGTCGCCGAGAGCGCCAACATCGAAAATCTCGACCCGGCCTTCGAGGGCATGCCGATCGCGCGCGAGCGGATCGACCGCGATCTCGATACGGTGATGTCCAACAGCTTCGGCTTTGGCGGCACCAACGGCTGCCTGATCATGGCCCGGGTCTAGGAAGGGGCATCCATGGCCGACGACTACAGCTTCCCCAAGGGCGACCTCATGCGGGGCAAGAAGGGCCTCGTGATGGGGGTGGCGAACCACAACTCCATCGCCTGGGGGATCGCCTCGCAGCTGGCGGCGCAGGGGGCCGAGCTCGCCTTCGCCTATCTGCCCGACATGGAGCGCCGGGTGCGGCCGCTCGGCGAAAGCATCGGGGTGAAGACCTTCATCGCGCTGGAGGTCACCGACGACGCCTCGATGGACGCGGGGTTCGCCGAGCTGGAGAAGGCGTTCGGGACGCTCGACTTCCTCGTCCACTCGATCGCCTTCGCCAACAAGGACGAGCTGAAGGGCTCGTTCGTGGAAAACACCACCCGCGACGGCTTCCTCACCGCGATGAACATCTCCGCCTTCAGCTTCGTGGACTCAGCGCGCCGCGCGGCGAAGCTGATGCCGAACGGCGGGGCCATGGTGACCATGACCTACCTGGGCTCCGAGCGGGTCATTCCCAACTACAACACCATGGGCGTGGCCAAGGCCGCGCTCGAGGCCTCGACCCGCTACATCGCCCGCGATCTGGGGCCCAAGGGCATCCGGGTGAACGCGATCTCGGCCGGCGCGATGCGGACCCTGTCGCTGGCCGGCATCTCGGGTGGGCGCGGCATGCTCTCGCAGGGCCGGGCCTTTTCGGCGCTGAAGGAAGACACCT
>CAMLKO010000181.1 GCA_946480495.1 uncultured Caulobacteraceae bacterium | reverse complement strand
GCCGTAGGCGTGGGCCTGCACGCCGCAGACCGAGCAGAACTGGTGGGCGATGACGTGCTTGTTGAAGCGGTATTCGGTGAGCTTGTCCCCGCCCTGCTCCAGCGTGAACTTCTCGCGCGGGGTGAAGACCAGCAGCAGCCCCTTGCGCGAACAGTGCGAGCAGTTGCACTCGATCACCGTCGACAGGTCGGCCTCGGCGGTGAAGCGCACCGCGCCGCAGTGGCAGCTGCCGCTATAGCTTTGCGCCATCAGACATCCTCCAGGTAGGCCACGCCGGGCGCGGTCTTCAGCGCTCCGCGCAACGAGGCGTCGAGGATGTAGGTTCCCGGCAGCCGGATCTCCGCCTCGCACCCGCCGCCGAGCCCGGCCACGAGGATCACCTCCCCGCCCCGCTGCGAGGCCGCCTTCTCCAGCCGCGCCTTCAGGGCGTCGAGCTCGGTCGAGCGGGAGACGTGGACGCGCAGGGAGGCGGCGACGGACTCCACCGCGCTGTCGATCGGCTCGGCGTCGTCGCCGAAGAAGCGGACCTCGCCGTCGCGGGCCTTGGCGCGGACCCGGATCAGCACGCCCTTCCCGGGCTCGAGGATGTCGCGGCACTTGCGCAGCGCCTCGGGCGGGAAGAGCACCTCGTACTCGCCGGTCGGGTCGGACAGCGAGACGAAGGCGAAGCGGTCGCCGCTGGCCTGCGCCCGCTCCTGGCGGCGGCGCACGACGCCGGCCATCCGGAAGGCCTCGTGCCCGGCTTCGGCCTGGGCGATGGCGTCGGTGAGCAGGGTCGTGCGCCGCCGGCGCAGGACCTCGACCATGTCCTCCAGCGGGTGGCCGGTGAGGTAGAAGCCGACGGCTGCCAGCTCCTCGTCCAGTTGCTGGGTCTGGCTCCAGGGCTCGGTGCGCGGCAGGCGCGGACGCGCGGCCTCGCCCTGGTCGCCGAACAGGGAGACCTGCGAGGAGGCGCGCTCGGCCGCCATGCTCTGGCCGTAGGCGATCAGCGTGTCGGCGGCGGCGGCGATCTGGGCGCGGTTGGGGTGGATCTCGTCGAAGGCCCCCGCCCGCGCCAGGTTCTCCAGCGCCCGCTTGTTCACCTGCCGGGGATCGACCCGTTCGACGAAATCGAAGACGTCGCGGAACGGCCCGCCCTCCTTGCGCACCTCGACGAGGTGCTCCATGGCCGCCACCCCCACATTGCGGATGGCGCCCAGCGCATAGAGGACCTCGCCGTCCTCGACCTCGAAGTCGGCGCCGGAGCGGTTCACGTCGGGCTTGCGCACCTTCACCTGGAACCGCTTGGCGTCCTGGTAGAAGACGGCCAGCTTGTCGGTGTTGGAGATGTCGAGGCTCATCGAGGCCGCGAAGAACTCGACCGGCGCGTTCGCCTTCAGCCAGGCCGTCTGGTAGGCGATCAGCGCGTAGGCCGCGGCGTGGCTCTTGTTGAAGCCGTAGCCCGCGAACTTGGCGACCAGCTCGAAGATGGCGTCGGCCTGATCGGCGGCGACGCCCTTCTCGGTGGCGCCGGCGATGAACCGCGCCTTCTGCTGGTCCATCTCCTCCTTCTTCTTCTTGCCCATGGCGCGGCGCAGGAGGTCGGCCTCGCCCAGGCTGTAGCCCGCCAGGATCTGGGCGATCTGCATCACCTGTTCCTGGTAGACGATGACGCCGTAGGTCTCGCGCAGCACCTTCTCCAGCGAGGGGTGGAGGACGTCGAGCGGGCGGCGCTCGAACTTGGTGTCGATGAAGGTGTCGATGTTCTCCATCGGGCCCGGCCGATAGAGCGAGATCAGCGCGGTGACCTCATCGACGGTCTCGGGCCGCATCTTGCGCAGGGTGTCGCGCATGCCCTGGCTTTCCAGCTGGAACACGCCGACCGTCTGGCCCGAGGCCATCAGCTCGTAACTGGCGGCATCGTCGAGCGGCAGCTTGTCGAGCGAGATGTCGGCGCCGCGCTTGGCCATGTGCTTCACGGCGCGGTCCAGCACCGTCAGCGTCTTGAGGCCCAGGAAGTCGAACTTCACCAGGCCCGCGCTTTCCACCCACTTCATGTTGAACTGGGTCGCCGGCAGCTCGGAGCGCGGATCGCGGTAGAGCGGCACCAGCTCGGTCAGCGGCCGGTCGCTGATGACGACGCCGGCGGCGTGCGTCGAGGCGTTGCGGTAGAGGCCCTCCAGCTTCAGCGCGGTTTCGAGCAGCGCGGCCACGCTCTCGTCCTCGCGCTTGGCCTGCTGCAGGCGGGGCTCGATCTCGATGGCCTGGGCCAGCGTCACCGGGGCGGCGGGGTTGTTGGGCACCATCTTGGCCAGCCGGTCGACCAGCCCCAGCGGCAGCTGCATCACCCGGCCCACGTCGCGCAGCACCGCGCGCGCCTGCAGGGTGCCGAAGGTGATGATCTGGGCGACGCGGTCGTCGCCGTACTTCTCCTGCACGTAGGAGATCACCTCCTCCCGCCGCTCCTGGCAGAAGTCGATGTCGAAGTCGGGCATGGAGACCCGCTCGGGGTTCAGGAACCGCTCGAACAGCAGGCCGAAACGCAGGGGGTCGAGACCGGTGATGGTCAGCGCCCAGGCGACCAGCGAGCCGGCGCCCGAACCCCGTCCCGGCCCCACCGGAATGCCGTGCGACTTCGCCCACTTGATGAAGTCCGACACGATCAGGAAGTAGCCGGAAAAGCCCATCTTCTGGATGACGCCGACCTCACGCTCGAGGCGGTCCCAGTAGTCCTGCTCGGGCGCGGCCAGCGGGATGGCGGCCAGGCGGCCCTTGAGCCCCTCGCGCGCCTGGTGGGCCAGCTCTTCCTCTTCGGATCGCCCGGCGCTGGTTGGAAAGCGCGGCAGGATCGGGTCGCGCTTCTGGACCATGAAGGCGCAGCGCCGCGCGATATCGAGGGTGTTGTCGCAGGCTTCCGGCAGGTCGCCGAACAGGGTGCGCATCTCCGCCGCCGGCTTGAACCAGTGCTCGGGCGTCACCCGCCTGCGATCCTCCTGGCCCACGAAGGCGCCGTCGGCGATGCAGAGCAGCGCGTCGTGGGCGGCGGCCAGCTCCGGCTTGCCGAAATAGACGTCGTTGGTGGCGACCAGCGGGGCGTCGTTCTCATAGGCCCAGTGGACCAGCCCGGGCTCGGCCGTCGCCTGCTGCGGCAGGCCGTGGCGCTGCAGCTCCACATAGAGCCGGTCGCCGAACACCCTGTGCATCTCGGCCAGCGCCGCCGCGCCCTCGGCCGCCTTGCCGGCGGCGAACAGCGGATCGACCGGCCCGTCGGTCCCGCCCGACAGCAGGATCAGCCCCGCCGAATGGGCGACGACCTTGTCCCAGGTCACATGCGGCTCGTCCGTCGGCTCGATGTCGAGATAGGCGGCCGAGGAGAGTTCGCTGAGGTTGCGGTAGCCTTCCTCGTTCTGCGCCAGCAGCACGACGGTCGGAACCCGCGCCCACCGCTCCGGCGGGCCTTCGCCGATCCCGGTGACGGGCAGCGCGCAGCCGATGACCGGCTGGACGCCCGCGTCCTTGGTGGCGACGGAGAATTCCAGCGCGCCGAACAGGTTGGCCCGGTCGGCGATGGCGACGGCGGGCATGTGCTCGCCCGCGGCCATGGGTCCGATGGCGTCGGCCTTGATGGCGCCTTCCAGCAGCGAATAGGCCGAGCGCACCCGCAGGTGGACGAACCCCGCTCCCGCGCCATCAGCCATGAGCCCCTCCCGTCAGGCGGCCCGCGACTCAGGCCACCAGATACGCCACAGAGCAAACCATCCAGACGAACCCGGCGACAGATGCAAGCGCCAGAGATTCACGAGCGATACGAGCAGCCATTTCAGCCTCCCACAGCGAAGTTCCTGAAATGTTCTTATTCTCGTTTTGTTCCGCTCGTCAAGC
>CAMLKO010000180.1 GCA_946480495.1 uncultured Caulobacteraceae bacterium | reverse complement strand
CGCGCACATATACGCGCGCGCCTCCCTCCGCGCCTCCACACGCGCGCCTTATCCGCGCCCGCGCAAGCCTTTCGCGGCCACAGGGGACTCTCGCCCCATTCCCCCGCATTACACCGATTTAACCGCCGCCCCGCTTGCCCGGCTGGTCACTCGGGCTTACCGGTCGTTTCAATCATAACCATTGTGGGGAGTGACGCCGTGCTCAGCCGTCGCCAACTGCTTGCCACCGCAGCGGCCGCCGGGGCCGTCGCCGCCGCGCCGAGGTTCGCCGCCGCGCAGGGTGCGCCATCGGCCCAGCTCAACGCCTTCTTCGACGAGTTGATGGCCCAGCAGCTGCGGCGCTCGCCGGAGGAGGCGACGGGGCTGGGGCTCGACACCGGGGATCTGGCCTGGACGAAGTCGACGCTGAGCGACGTCTCCCTGAACGGTTATGCCGACGGCAAGGCCTTCACGGCCGACACCCTGAAGCGCCTGCACGCCATCGATCGCAAGGCGCTGAGCGGCATGGATGCGGTGAACTACGACGTGGTCGACTCCACCTACTCGATCCAGAACGAAGGCGACCGCAAGTTCGACTACGGCGGCGCCGGCGCGGGCGGGCCCTATGTGATCTCGCAGTTGAACGGCGCCTACCGCCGCACGCCCGACTTCCTCGACAACCAGCACACCATCGAGACCCGGGCCGACGCCGACGCCTACCTGTCGCGCATGGAGGCCTTCGCCCGGGTGATGGACGAGGAGATGGAGGTCGTCCGCCATGACGTGGCGCTGGGCGTCGTCCCGCCGGACTTCGTGATCGACAAGACGCTGGTGCAGATGCGCACCTCGCTTGGCCAGCCGGCCGACAGCGCGCCGCTGGTGGAATCCATCGTCCGGCGCACCAGGGAAAAGGACATCCCCGGCGACTATGCGGCCCATGCGAAGGGCCTCTACGCCGAGCGGGTCGCGCCCGCGCTGGCGCGTCAGGCGGCCTATCTCGAGAGCCTGCGTCCCTCGGCGGTTCACGACGCGGGCGTCTGGCGCCTGCCCAAGGGGCCCGAGTACTACGAGGTGTCGCTGCGCCAGTACACGACGGCGAACGTCACCCCGGCCGAGGTCCACAAGATGGGCCTCGACACCGTCGCCCAGCTCTCGGCGCAGGCCGACGGGCTGATGAAGAAGATCGGCTACACCAAGGGCACGGTCGGCGAGCGCTTCCGCGCCATGTACGAGGATCCGAAGTTCCTCTACCCCAACACCGAGGCGGGCAAGGCGAAGCTGATCGCCGACCTCAACGGCAAGCTCACGGCGATCACCGCCAAGCTGCCGGCCTGGTTCGGCACGCTTCCCAAGGCGCCGCTGCAGATCAAGCGGGTGCCCGCCGCGATCGAGGCCGGCGCGCCGGGGGCCTACTACAACTTCCCCTCGCTCGATGGATCGCGGCCGGGCATCTACTGGATCAACCTGCGCGACACGGCCGAAACGCCCATCTTCACCCAGGTCACGACGACCTATCACGAGGGGATTCCGGGCCACCACCTGCAGGGCGCGCTGGTCAACGAAACCAGCAGCCTGCCGCTGATCCGCAAGACCATCTGGAACTCCGGCTACGGCGAGGGCTGGGCGCTCTATGCCGAGCAGCTGGCCGTCGAGATGGGCATGTACGACAACGACATCCCCGGCCACATCGGCATGGTGCACGACGCGCTGTTCCGCGCCGTGCGGCTGGTGGTCGACAGCGGCATGCACGACCTGCGCTGGAGCCGCGAGCAGGCGGCGAAGTACTACATCGACCACATCGGCGACCCGGAACCCGCGGCGATCACCGAGATCGAGCGCTACGCCGTCCAGCCGGGGCAGGCCTCCAGCTACATGGTCGGCAAGCTGGAGTGGCTGCGCCTGCGCGAAAAGGCCAAGTCCGAGCTCGGCGCGAAGTTCGACATCCGCAAGTTCCACGACGCGGGCCTGCTGTCGGGCCCCGTGCCGCTGACCGTGCTGGAAAGCGTGATCGACAACTACATCGCGTCCGCGAAAAAAAGCTGAGGCATGACATAGGGTATTTGCGAAGATCAGCCTCTTAAGGCGCGCGGGCGGTGTGCCCGTGCTTCGCAGAAGGCCCGTGTGCATGGCGCCGCCGATCGGTTCGGACCCGGCATCAGGCGACCGCTCGCAGGAGCGGATGGCCGCCTGGATGGCCGAGTACGGGCCGGCGCTGCGCCGCTACTTCCGCCGCAGCGTCGGCGCGGGCGAGGCCGAGGACCTGGTGCAGGAGGTCTTCCTGGCCATGCAGGTCCGGGGCCAGCACGAGACGGTGGACAACGCCTCCGGCTACCTCTTCCGCATCGCCGCCAACCTGCTGGCCAAGCGCCGCCAGCGCGAACCCTGGCACTGGGACCGCCACGCGGGGCTGGAGGGCGTCTACGAGCCGCGCGAGGAGATCAACCCCGAGCGCGCCCTGATCGCCCGCCAGGCCGCCGCCGAGGTGCTGGACGCGCTGAAGACGCTGCCGCCCCGCACCGCCGAGGCCTTCCTGCTGCACCGCTTCGAGGAGATGACCTACACCGCCATCGCCACCCACATGGGCGTCTCGGTGAAGGCGGTAGAGGCCCTGATCGCGCGCGCCATGAAGCGCGTCGGCGCGGCGCTGGAGGGTCGGCCATGAGGGCGGAGGAGGCCATGACCGTCGACGACCTCGCCGCCGCCTGGTTCGCCCGCCAGCGCGCCGGCGACATGACGCCCGCCGAGGCCGCCGAGCTTGAGGCCTGGCTGGAGGCCGACCCCGAGCACCGCGCCGCGCTCGACGCCCTGCATCGCGCGTGGGAGCGCGCCGAGCTCGCCCGCCACGATCCGGAGATCCTCGCCTGGCGCGAACGGGCGTTGAGGAAGCCCGACTGGCGCCGGCGCCTCGGCGGCCGGGCCATCGCCGCGGCCCTTCTGGTCGCGGTGCTGGGCGCCGGCGCGACCTGGGGCGTGACCAGCACGGGCCTGTTGACCGGCTACTGGCGCTTCTCGGCGCAGGAGTTCCACACCGACCACGGCCAGCGCGCGACCTTCACCCTGCCGGACGGCTCGAAGGTGACGCTGAACACCGACAGCGGCTTGCGCACCCGCGCCGCCGACGGCAAGCGGCAGGTCTATCTCGACCGCGGCCAGGCCTTCTTCCGCGTGGCGCATGACGCCAGCCACCCGTTCGTGGTGCATGCGGCCGGCCGCACCATCACCGCCATCGGCACCGCCTTCGACGTGCGGGTGCAGGGCCGCAAGCTGGAAGTGACCCTGGTCGAGGGCAAGGTGCGGGTGGAGGCGCCGGTCCCGGCGGCGCAGGCTCCCGCCTCGCCGAAGGCCAAACCCGCCGCCGCCGCCGATGCGCCGCCCGCCGTCCAGGCCACCGAGATGACCGCCGGCTCGCAACTGGTGGCGCTCGATCCGCGCGGCTGGACCGTCCGCCCGGCCGACACGCTGCGCGAGACGAGCTGGCTCGCCGGGCGCCTGATGTTCGAGAACCAGACGCTGGCCACGGTGGCCGACGAATTCTCCCGCTATTCCGAGCAGAAGATCGTCTTCGACGACCCCGCGCTCGCCGACGAGCGCATCACCGGCACCTTCCGCTCCAGCGACGTGGGCACCTTCGTGCGCGCGCTTGAAAAATACCGCATCGCGCGCGTCGAGAGCGAAACCGACGACGCCGTGCGCCTCGGGAAATACTGAAATGAAAAAAATCCAACGGCAGACATAGGGTGAAACCGAAAAAGCGCCTCTTGAACGCATCCCGGCGGGGAAAAGCCGGACAAAACAGGGGGAGCGAATACATGCGTGTCTTTCAACGCAATCTGCTGGGCGGAGCGGCCGCGCTCGCGCTGATCGCCGCGTCCGGCGCGGCCTGGGC
>CAMLKO010000179.1 GCA_946480495.1 uncultured Caulobacteraceae bacterium | reverse complement strand
TGAAGACCAAGCCGACGCAGCACTCGGTCAAGGAGCTGCGCTCGATCGGCATCCAGCCGGACGTGCTGCTCTGCCGCTGCGACCAGCCGATCCCGCCGGACGAGAAGCGCAAGATCGCGCTGTTCTGCAACGTGCGCACCAGCGCGGTGATCACGGCGATGGACAGCGCTTCCATCTACGCCGTGCCGCTCGACTACCACCGCGAGGGACTGGATTCCGAGGTGCTGGCGGTCTTCGGCATGCAGGACGCCCCGGCGCCGGACCTGTCGCGCTGGGAAGAGATCAACGAGGTCCTGACCAGCCCCGACGGCGAGGTCACCATCGCGGTGGTCGGCAAGTACACCGTCTTAAAAGACGCCTATAAGTCATTGATTGAAGCGCTGGTTCACGGCGGGTTGGCCAATAAGGTGAAGGTCAATCTCGACTGGGTCGAGAGTGAGACCTTCGAGGGCGAACCCGGCGCCGCGGCCGCGCGGCTGGAGGGCGTCCACGGCATCCTGGTGCCCGGCGGCTTCGGCGAGCGGGGTTCGGAGGGCAAGATCAGGGCGGCCCAGTTCGCCCGCGAGCGCAACGTCCCTTACTTCGGCATCTGCTTCGGGATGCAGATGGCGGTCATCGAGGCGATCCGGAACGTCGCCGGGATCAAGGGCGCCTCGTCCACCGAGTTCGGCCCGACCAAGGAGCCGGTCGTGGGCCTGATGACCGAATGGACGCAGGGCAACCAGAAGGTGGAGCGCCGCGAAGGCGACGACCTCGGCGGCACCATGCGGCTGGGCGCCTATGACGCCATCCTCACGCCCGGCTCGCGCATCGCCGAGATCTATGGCGTCACCCACATCAGCGAGCGCCACCGCCACCGCTACGAGGTCAATATCGGCTACGGCGGCAAGCTGGAGAAGACCGGCCTGCACCTCACCGGCCGCTCGCCCGACGGCGTGCTGCCCGAGATCGTCGAGCGCGACGACCACCCGTGGTTCGTCGGCGTCCAGTTCCACCCGGAACTCAAGAGCCGCCCCTTCGCCCCACACCCGCTGTTCGCCAGCTTCATCGCCGCGGCGAAGGAGCAAAGCCGGCTAGTGTAGGCGAGTTCGCGCCTCTAAAATCCGGGAAACACCGGGAGAAAACGCGATGGCCGACGGCTCGCCTGTCTGGAAAGACCCTGAGATCGCGGGCGTCCGCGCCCTGCTGGCCGGCTTTGCGACGCCGCCCGGGTCGCCGGAGCCGACGTTCGAGGCGCGCCGTTCGGGGATGGACGCGTTTGGCGAGATGAGCCCGCTGCCGGCGGGCCTGACGAAGACCGAGGTCGACATCGACGGCGTGCCTGCCGAGCGCCTGTCGCCGGCCAACGCCGTCGAGGGCAGGGCGATCCTCTACCTGCACGGCGGCGGCTACTGCATCGGCAGTCCCAAAAGCCACCGCGCCATCGCCGCCCGCTTCGCCGACCAGGCCAGGGCCGTCACGCTCGTGCCGCACTACCGCCTCGCGCCCGAAGCGCCGTTCCCGGCCGCGGTGGATGACGCGCTGAAGGCCTACCGCTACCTGCTGGACGAAGGCTACCAGCCCCACCGCATCGCCATCGCGGGCGATAGCGCCGGCGGGGGCCTGAGCCTTGCCACCGCGCTCGCCGCACGCGACGCGGGTCTGCCGCAGCCGGGGTGCCTGTTCCTGATCAGCCCCTGGGCGGACCTTGGCCACCACGGCCCGTCCTACGCCCAGATGGAGCCGGTCGATCCGATGATCACGGTCAGCGGCATCAAGCAGTACTCGTACCACTACGGCGCGGGCGCGGACCTCAACCATCCGCAGCTGTCACCGGCGCGGGCGGACCTCACGGGTCTGCCGCCGATGCTGATCCATGTCGGTCAGGCCGAGGTGCTGCTGTCGGATTCGGTGACGCTGGCCCAGACGGCGGGCCTGTGCGGCGTGCAGGTGCGGCTGGAGGTCTGGCCGGAGATGATCCACGTCTGGCACGCCTTCCACGACATGCTGGGCGCGGCGCGCACCGCCACGAGCCAGGCGTCTGCCTGGATGGCCGAGCAGCTCGGCTAGCCGGCGATCGCCTCGGCGCCGCAGTCGAGGCGGCTGGTGGTGATGCCGCCGGGCGTCACCTTCACGCCCAGGAAGCGCATCTCGCCGTCCTTGAAGCTGATGTCCTCGACGGCCAGCGAGCGGTCGCGCTTGAGCTCGGCCGCGTCGCCGTGGGTCAGGCGCAACAGCATCTCTTTCTGCGAAAAGCCCTCGGCCAGCGCCTTGTCGATGGCCGCCCGGAAGATCTCAGCCGAACGTCTGACGTTGGACTGCGGGCGGGCCGGCGGACGGGGAGGCGGGTTGGACATGAACTTCTCTTTTTCAGACAAAAACGACGGGTAATTTGGCTGTCAGAATAGAACTTATTCGCTCTGCCGTCTGAATTATCTTGTGTTGGAGCCGTTCTCATGTAATTTTGCGACATCGAATATCGATTTGGTTCGTCCGTTTTCCACCTCCTGATCTTACGAACAGGCCCCGGACCGGCCCCGACCCTCTCCGAAAATTTGATCTCGCTGCCTCTCTTGGGCGCGTGAATATTCAGACCCGGAAGGGGACAAACTATGACGACAGGAACCGTGAAGTGGTTCAACGGCCAAAAAGGTTTTGGCTTCATCCAGCCCGATGACGGCGGCTCAGACGTGTTTGTGCACATCTCGGCGGTCGAGCGGGCGGGCATGAACTCGCTCAACGAAGGCCAGAAGGTCAGCTTCGAGCTGGAGCGCGATGCGCGCAGCGGCAAGACCTCGGCCGGACAGCTGCAGAACGTCTAAGGACGCCTGCACCGACTGACTGTGAGAGGCCGGCGCTTGCGTCGGCCTCTTTCTTTTGCCTGAGCCTTGATTGCAAAGGCCCTTTGCGGCATACACCGCGCCTCATCGGCGGCCCCACCGGCCGCCGCTTTCCGTTTTCAAGCCTGCGAGCTGAGCTAGTCCGATGGCCGTTCCTAAAAGAAAAACCTCGCCCTCGCGGCGTAACATGCGCCGTTCGCACCACGCGCTCGGCCCCAACAGCTACGTCGAGGACAAGGACACCGGCGAGCTGCGCCGTCCCCACCACGTCGACCTGAAGACCGGCATGTACCGCGGCCGCCAGGTCATCACGCCGAAGGAAGAGTAGCCTCTCCCTAGACGGTCGAGCTTTGAGCGCCGCTCCAGCGATGGGGCGGCGCTTTTGATTCTACTGGCAGTTTGGAAGGGGCTGGTACTCCTCCGGTTCCTTGCCCGTCTCGACGTCAGTCACCTTGAGCTGGCAGTTACGAAGACCGCCAACAAGATGAACCACCTCGTAGTGCCGGCCAGGTTTCGGCGTCAGAATTCCCATGCTCGAGCAATCGACGAGCCTCAGGTAGCCGGGAATGCGCGTCACGTTGAAGACGGTGGAACCCATCAATGTGAGCGGCGCGCCTGTGGCGATTGGACGAGGCCCCTTGCTGTTTCCCCAGAACATTCCGTGGGTTCCAAGCGTGGTGAGTCCAAGGTCGGCGCCGCAGGTCTTATTGGTCCTCGCATAAAGGCTTTGCGTCGCGTTCCCCACGTTCGGGTCGCCCAGAAAATTCAACGTGGCGTCTGGCTCGCCCGGGCGGGGATCGACGGGCACAGTCGAGCAGGCCGCCCCGGCGCAGAGCGCAAGACAAAACACCAGTAGTGATGTGCGACGCATTACGAGCCCCCCGGAAAATGTTTGTACAACTCAAGGGTCACACAGGGTGGCGGTCAACCGATTTTGCGGCGTAGCGTCTACTGCTGCGTCCTGGCCCGCGCCTGGATGGCCGCCCGCCGCGCCTCCACCGCCTCGGGCGTCACCGTGCGGTTGTGGGCGCTGGATTGCTTGTGCTCGTG
>CAMLKO010000178.1 GCA_946480495.1 uncultured Caulobacteraceae bacterium | reverse complement strand
ATGCACACGCGCGAGATCGCCTTCTACGGCGGCATCGTGAACCGCATGCCCTGGTACGCGGCGGTGTTCATGCTGTTCACCATGGGCAACGTCGGCCTGCCGGGCACGAGCGGCTTCGTCGGCGAGATCCTGACCATGACCGGGACCTACGGCGCCTCGACCTGGACGGCGCTGTTTGCGGCCAGCGGCGTCATCTTCTCGGCGGTCTATGCGCTGACGCTCTACCGGCGCGTGGTGTTCGGGCAGATGACCAACCCGGCGCTGGCGGCCATCACCGACCTCGAGATGCGCGAGGCGCTGATCTTCCTGCCGCTGATCGCCGCGACCCTGATCCTGGGCGTCCATCCCGACGCCGTCTTCCACATCACCGGCGCGTCCACCCAGGCGCTGGTCGACGCCTATCACGCTGCGACGGGACACTGAGCCATGTACGCTGAGCTGTCTCTCGCCCTGCCCGAGCTGATCCTCGCGGTCTCCGCGCTCGTCCTGCTGGTCTGGGGCGCGTTCGCCGGCAAGGGCGGGCCGCTGTTCACGGCGGTGAGCGTGCTGGCGCTGGTCGGCGCGGCGGTCGCGGCGGCCTACGGGCCGCTCGGCTCGGCGTTCAACGGCGGGTTCGTCGCCGACAACCTCGCGGCCTTCGCCAAGGTCTTCCTCTACAGCGGCAGCGCCATTTCCATTCCGCTCTGCCAGCGCTGGTTCGCCCGGCGAGGGGAGGCGCGGTTCGAGTTCCCCGTCCTCATCATCCTGACCTCGCTCGGCATGGGGATGATGGCCTCCGCAGGCGACCTGATCTCGCTGTATGTGGGTGTCGAGCTGCACTCGCTGGCGCTGTACGTGCTGGCCGCCTTCCGGCGCGACGATGCGCGGGCCTCCGAAGCCGGCCTGAAGTATTTCGTGCTGGGCGCGCTGTCGTCGGGCCTGCTGCTCTACGGGGCGTCGCTGATCTACGGCTTTGCGGGCTCGACCAAGTTCGTCGACATCGCCGCCGTCGTGCAGACGCATGCCGACACCGGCGTGCTCTTCGGCCTCGTCTTCCTGATGTGCGGGCTGGCCTTCAAGGTCTCCGCCGCGCCGTTCCACATGTGGACACCGGACGTCTATGAGGGCGCCCCGACGCCCGTCGTGGGCTTCTTCACCGGCGCGCCGAAGCTGGCGGCCATGGTGCTGTTCGCCCGCGCGCTCGGCGACGGCTTCCTGGGCGCGGTCGAGCAGTGGCGCCAGATTCTGATCGTCATCGCGCTCTTGTCGGTGTTCGTCGGCGCCTTCGCGGGTCTGGTGCAGAAGAACCTCAAGCGCCTGTGGGCCTACAGCTCCATCGCCAACGTCGGCTACGCGCTGATCGGGCTGGCGGCGGGCACGCCCGAGGGCCTGCAGGCGATGCTGCTGTTCATGGTCCTCTACATGATCGACGTGACCGGCTTCTTCGCCTGCCTGGTGGCGCTGAACCGCGAGGGCCGGGCGATGGAGACCATGGACGACATGGCCGGCCTCATCCGCGAGAAGCCGGCGCTGGGCCTGGCCATGACGGTCTTCGCCTTCTCGGCGCTGGGCCTGCCGCCGCTGTCGGGCTTCTGGGCCAAGTTCTACGTCTTCAAGGCGGCCATCGACGCCGGTCTCGGCTGGGTGGCGGTCGCCGGTCTGGTCGGCTCGGTCGTGGCGGCCTTCTACTACCTGCGGCTGGTCAAGGTGATCTGGTTCGACGCCGCCGCGGGCAAGGTCGACCGGCCGCCGCTCGAGGCCTACGCGGTGGCCGTCATCGCGGCGCTGTTCTCCTTCCCGGCGGTGCTGATCGCGCTGACCTGGCTCGACCCGCTGGCGCGGGCGGCCGCGAGCATCTTCGGCTGATGACCCTTCCGCCCATCGAGGCGCTGGACGAGATCGACTCCACCAACGCCGAGGCCCGCCGCCGCGCCGAAGCGGGGGCGACCGGCCCTGTCTGGATCACCGCCGCCCGCCAGACCGCCGGGCGAGGGCGCCGGGGCAGGGCGTGGGAGACGGGGGAGGGCAACCTCGCCGCGACGCTGCTCTTCACCACGGCCAAGCCGCCCGCCGAGGCCGCGCAGGTGTCGTTCGTCGCCGCGCTGGCCGTCGCCGACCTGGCGGGCGCCTACGTCCCCGCCTCGCTGGTCAGCCTGAAATGGCCGAACGACCCGCTGATCGGCGGCAGGAAGGCGAGCGGCATCCTTGTGGAGTCGGGATCGAGCCCGCCCGGCGGTTTGTGGATCGCGGTCGGCATCGGGGTGAACCTCGCCTCTGCGCCTGTCGCCGCCGAGCGCCCCGCGACCACCTTCGCCGAGCACATGACCGCACCGCCGCCCACGCCGCTCGAGGCGCTGAACCAGCTCGCCGAGGCGTTCGAACGGTGGCGCTCGCTCTGGGACTCGGCGGGCTTTCCGGCTATTGCGGACGCCTGGACCGCGAGGGCGCACGGCCTGGGTGAGGCTTGCGTCGCGCGGCTGGGGAGTGAAACCGTCGAGGGCGTCGCCGAGGGGCTCGATCCCGATGGGTCGCTGCGGCTTCGGCTGGCGGACGGCGGGATCCGGCGCATAACGGCCGGCGATGTGTTCTTCGGAGACGCTTGATGCTGCTGGCGATCGAACAGGGCAACACCAACACCCTCTTCGCCGTGCATGACGGCAAGACCTGGATCGCCCAGTGGCGCTCGGCGACCGAAAGCACGCGGACGGCCGACGAATATGCCGTGTGGCTGTCGCAACTGCTGGCGATGGCGAACCTGAAGCTCGGCGACCTCGACGCCTGCATCATCTCGTCCGTGGTGCCGCAATCGATCTTCAACCTGCGCAACCTCTCGCGCCGCTACCTGCACGTCGAGCCGCTGGTGATCGGCGAGAACGCCGACCTCGGCGTCGAAATCCGCATAGACAAGCCGTCGGAGGCCGGGGCCGACCGCCTGGTCAACGCCATCGGCGCCCACGCGAAATACCCCGGCCCGCTGATTGTCATCGACAGCGGCACGGCCACCACCTTCGACGTCATCGGCGCCGATGGCGGGTTCGAGGGCGGCATCATCGCGCCGGGCATCAACCTGTCCATGCAGGCCCTGCACGAGGCCGCCGCCAAGCTGCCGCGCATCGCCATCCAGCGGCCCGAGCGCAACCGCGTCGTCGGCACCGACACCGTCACCGCCATGCAGTCGGGCGTCTTCTGGGGCTACATCGCCATGATCGAGGGCCTGATCGCCCGCATCAAGGCCGAGCGCGGCGAGCACCTGACGGTCGTCGCCACGGGCGGCGTCGCCTCGCTGTTCGAGGGCGCGACCGACTCCATCGACCACTTCGACCCCGACCTGACCATCCGAGGCCTGCTCGAAATCCATCGCCGCAATCCCCATCTGGGGACGCGATGACCTCCCAAGAGAACGACGAGCTCGTCTTCCTGCCGCTCGGCGGGTCGAACGAGATCGGCATGAACTTCAATCTCTACGGCTACGGCCCGCCGCACGATCGCAAGTGGATCGTCGTGGATCTCGGCATAACCTTCGGCGACCAGACGACGCCCGGCGTCGAGGTCATCCTGCCCGACCCCGAGTTCATCGAGGAGCACGCCAAGGACATCCTCGGCATCGTGCTGACCCACGCGCACGAGGACCACATCGGCGCGGTCGCCTGGCTGTGGCCCAGGTTGAAGGCCCCGGTCTATGCGACGCCGTTCACCGCCTTCCTGCTGCGCGAGAAGCTGCGCGACGCGGGCCTGCTCGATGAAGTGGATATCACCGAGGTGGCGCTGGGCGGTTCGATCAAGCTCGGTCCATTCGAGCTCGACCTGATCACCCTGACCCACTCGATCCCCGAGCCCAATGGACTCGCGATCCGCACGCCGCTGGGGGTCATCCTCCACACCGGCGACTGGAAGATCGACCCCGATCCGCTGCTGGGCGGC
>CAMLKO010000177.1 GCA_946480495.1 uncultured Caulobacteraceae bacterium | reverse complement strand
CAGGAAGAAGTGATCTTCGAGGGCCACGCCATCGAGTGCCGGATCAACGCCGAGAACCCGAAGACCTTCACGCCTTCGCCCGGCACGATCACCGACTTCCATGCGCCGGGCGGACTGGGCGTTCGTCTCGATTCCGCCCTCTACACCGGCTACACGATCCCCCCCTACTACGACAGCCTGGCGGGCAAGCTGATCGTGCACGGCCGCGACCGCGAAGAGTGCATCGCGCGGACCTGCCGGTGCCTGGCTGAAATGGTGGTGGGCGGCATCGAGACGACCATCCCGCTCTTCCAGGAGCTGCTGCTCGAGCCGGACATCATCAAGGGCGATTATCACATCCACTGGCTGGAGCAGTGGATCAAGGCGCAGGGGTGAGCCCGTGGCGCGGGACGACGGCTTCGACGTCCAGGACCTGATCGCCTGCTACCGGCGAGGCGTCTTTCCGATGGCCGACGCCCGCCATGACGACCGCATCTTCCTCATCGACCCGGAGCTGCGGGGCATCCTGCCGCTGGAGCGCTTCCATGTGCCCAGGCGCCTGGCGCGGACGGTGCGGGCCAACACCTACACCGTGAAGATCGACACGGCGTTCGATGCGGTGGTCGAGAGCTGCGCGCGCGAACGGCCCGAGCGGCCGGAGACCTGGATCAACCGCCCGATCCAGCAGCTCTATCGCGAGCTCTACAAGATCGGCGGCGCCCACAGCGTCGAGAGCTGGAAGGACGGCGAACTGGTCGGCGGGCTCTACGGCGTCGTGCTGGGCGGCGCCTTCTTCGGCGAGAGCATGTTCTCCACCGCCCGCGACGCCAGCAAGGTGGCGCTGGTGCATCTGGCGGCGCGGCTGATCGTCGGCGGTTTTCGGCTGCTCGACGCCCAGTTCATGACCGAGCACCTCGCCCAGTTCGGCGCGCGCGAGATCGGGCGCGACGAATACCGCCGCCGGCTGGCGCTGGCGCTGAAGGTGGAGGCGGACTTCTACCGGTTCGCGGGCGACGGCGGGGCGGCTTTGCAGGCCACAAGCCAGGCGTCATAGAGCGGGTGCTGCACCGGATCGATGCTGGGGGTCGAGGCGAACATCCAGCCGCGGAAAACCTGGCGGGCCGGCGCCGCGACGCGCCCCAGCTGGGCCCTCGGCGCCGAGTTGATCACCACATAGGCCGCCGCCTCGGGCGCCATCTCATCGGGGGCGGCGGTCTCGCAGGCCCGCACGGTGAAGACGAGGTCCTTGTAGCGGACCGGCTGTCCCACCGGCGCCTCGAAGCGCAGGCTTTCGGTCGTCACCTTGTCGAGCGCCTGCAGGATGGCCGCGCCGGTGCGGACGCGCGGCAGCGGGCCGGTCGGCTTGGGCGGTGCAACGGGCTCGGCGGGCGCGGCGGCTTCGGCCGCCTTGTTGAGCTGGGTGTAGGGGATCGGGTGCGCGGGCGGTTGGGGAATGGGTTCCGGCGCCGGGGCGGCGTTGATCACAGGGACGTCGGTCGCCGGCTGCTGCGCCTGCACGAAGCCGGCCGCGGCGAGCGCCAGCGTCAGCGCCAGAACGGTCAGGCCAGGACGCGGCCGCACGCGCCTTACTCCGGCGTCCAGGCTTCGTAGTCGCCCGTGGCGGGCGGACGCTCGCCGCCGCGCACGATGGAGCCCTTCGGCCGCCAGGCGTACTGGGTGCCCGACAGGTTGGGCAGGTGCTCCTTCTCCCAGCGCCGGCGCAGGAGCGGGGCCACCGTCGGCGGTTCGGCGAAGGTGTGGTGCAGCCAGCCGTGCCAGTCGGGCGGCACCTTCGAGGCTTCGGCGTAGCCGTTGTAGGTCACCCAGCGGCGCAGGCGGCCGTCGTAGGAATCGCGGGCGTCCTTGGCCTGGTAGTAGCGGTTGCCGAACTCGTCCTCGCCCACGAACACCCCGCGGCGTCCGATGGTGAAGAGGATGCCCGGCGTGGCGCCATGCCACCAGGTGAGAAGCCGTTTGAGCACGCTGAAGCCTTTGGAAATCCAAGCCTAAATCGCGGCCGGACCATAGCGCCCGCCCCTCGCCGCGTCCAGCGAACGCACCGCGATCTGGGACGCTAGATGTTGTGGATTGATGGCTTATCGGCCGCAACATCTATTGCCGCGACTCTGACCGGCCCCTAGCCTCGACTCAGGTGTGCGTGGGGAGTCGGATTCGATGCGCTTTGAACGGCGTCTGTCGCGCGGCCCGGCGGCCGAGGTGGAGCTTCGCACGGTCGAGACGGCCGACGAACTCGCCGGCGTGCTGGCGCCGAAAGGCTGGCCGGATGCGCGGGTGGAAGCCTGGCTGGACTGGGCCGACACCGTGCCGGGCGACTTCCCCGAGGCGTTTCCCAAGGCGCTTGCTGAAACAGACGCTCCCGACAAGGTGCTGGCCGGCGGTCCGGACCGCTACGCCCGGCGGATCGCGGCCTGGGGTTCGGCGCTGGAGCTGTTCAACCGCCAGGCCGATGCGCTGGCCTTCCGCGACGAGCTGTATGCGGCGCTGACGCTGGGCCTCGCCGCCGTGGGACCGGCGCGCAGGCCGGCCGCCGAAACCGCGATCCCCGACATCGGCGCGATCGAGTTCACCCGCGAGGCGGCTGAGTTCGCCGCGCGGGTCCAGGCGCATGCGCTGGGCGACGCCGCCGTTTCCACGCTGGCGGCGCGCCTGCGGGCGGTCAGCGAGGCGGTGCGGCGCTGCGAGGGCGACGCCGGGGCCTGCGCCGATCCGGCCCGCAACCTGGCGCTGGCGAGAGCCGCGAACGCCGCGCGGCAGGCCGGGGCAAGCGACCCGATGATCGCCGACGCCATCGCCCTGGCCGCGGCCGACGATCCGGCCGTCCGGGTTCGCGACGAGGCGCGGCAGGCGCCCAGCCTGTTCGTGACCGCCTCGCGCACTGCCGTGGCGGCGGCCGACGCGGATGCTCAGCTGGCGGCCCGGCTGGGCTGGCGGACGAGCGCGGTGACCATGGCGTTCGATCCGGTGGACGCCGAGCTGATCGCGTCGGCGGGCGCGGCGCCGCTGGCGGCGATCGACGTCCTGGGCTTCCGCGGCGACGAGCTCACCGACACCGAGAACTTCAAGGCGCTGATCCGGGTCGTCGCGACCGCGCTCGCGATCGAGGCGGCGGCGGGCGGCGGCGCGGTCGGGCGGCTGACGCTGGCGGGCGTGTCCGATTGGCTGGTGGCGCAAGGCGTGGCCTACGCCTCCGACGAGGGCCGGCGCGGCGCGGCGGGCGTCTGGCGCATGGCCGCCGAGGTGGTGCAGGCGACCGCGGCCGAGTTGGCCGGGCGCTGCACGCCCGCGACCACCGCGATCTTCGATAACGCCGAGCTGGAGCTGCGGCTGGGCGGGCGTCCGCTGGGCGCACAGCCCTGGCGCGGCGCGGTCACCGTGGCCGAGACGGCCGACGGCGAGATCGTGCGGGTGTTGTCCGAGGCGGCGCTGATGGGCCTGCGGACGCTGCGCACGGACGCGGGCGAGGCGCGGGCGGAGGCGCTCGGGTGCGGGAGTCTGGCCGAGGCGCCGGGCGTGAACCACGAGACGCTGAAGGCCAAGGGCTTCACCGACCACGAGATCGCCGCCGCCGAGGCCGCCCTGCCCTTCGTCAGCGACCTGCGCACAGCCTTCGCCCCGGCGCTGATGGGCGAGGGCTTCGTCTGCGACGTGCTCGGCGCGACGGTGGAGACGCTGAAGGAGCCGGGGTTCGACACGCTGAAGCTCGCCGGTTTTTCCAACGCCGAGGTCGAAGCCGCCGCGGCCGTGGCGGTCGGCGGCGGGCGGCTTTCCGGCGCCGTGTTCGCCGAACCCGACGACATCTGCATCGCCGAGCGGCTGGCCATGACGGCGGCGGTCGAGCCGTTCGTCGGTGCGGCGGGCGCGGTCGTGCTGCCGCTGGGGTTCGCGGACGCGCCCGCGGACGCGG
>CAMLKO010000176.1 GCA_946480495.1 uncultured Caulobacteraceae bacterium | reverse complement strand
ACGGCGATCTTGAAGTAGGGGCCGTCGATGGTGCGGTCGTACTTCTTCGCCTCCGCATAGCCGGCGTCGAGAACATCGAAGTAGCGCTCCCAGCGATAGCCCGTCCCGACCTTGACGCGGCCAACCTCGTAGGAGAGGCCGAGGGAAAGATCGAGCAGCGGGACGGTGACGTCCTCGATGCGGTGAATGTCGATCGGCGTCACGTCGGTGTCGACGACGGGGATCGTTCGTATAATGGTCTCCTTCGACCGATCCGACGAGTATTGGACCCTCTGGCCAAGGTCGCCCTGGTGGAGTTCGGTCTTGTCCTCGCCGGACAGGTCCATTTCCTGTTTGCCGAATGCGACCCCTGCGGTCACTGACCAGTCCACATCAAGATGACCCGTATGGTCATCGCCCCACACCGGCATGGCGGCGTCCCATGAGAGCACCGGGCCCATGCCGCTGAATTCCCGCTCCGCCGCCACGGTCACATGCCGCCGTGTGAAGCTCGTCTGATATTGGGGGCCAAGGAAGCCCAGCTGCCAGCCATCGGGGACGCTCCAGTCGGTCTGGGCGTTCGCCGCCCAGCGGGTTGTCGACTTGAATTGAGCATAGCGCAATCCGGCCGATACGGTGGATTTCAGACTTGAACCAAGTCCGAAGTCGCGCCCCACCGCAAAGTCCACGATCTCGTGCTTTTCTCCATCGCGGGCTTCGGCGTCTGACCAGCTTGTCGTCTCGACGTAGTCCAGGAACTTGAAGTTGTAGCCATAGAAGGTGAAGGGCGGTTCGCAAGCGATGTTTGTATATTTGGCGAAGGCCGGAGTCCGAGGCTCAAAGCAGGCCTCCACGACCTCCGTGGCGGCGGCGTTGGTCCTGGCCGTGTCGCCATTCGTCCGGCCGTAGCGGACGCCGGCGGAGACGGACCAGGGAGATCCGGTCGGCCGATAAGTGAGCTTGAGCCAGCGCCCGTCGCCTGTGTCGAGATCGCGGTTCTGGACGTCGTCCAGGGCGATGGACTGCGGCAGATTGTCGACCCAGTCGGCATGAAGCCTCTCGTAGGGCGCATCCTGCCGCTGAATCTGGCCGCCTAGCTCCAAAGTCAGCGGGAAAGGACCCTGGTGATCGAGGCTGGCGCCCGTCCACCACGGACCGCCGGCGAAGTTCTTCGTCACCCGCAGGCCGTAAGTCCGCGGCTCCATCAGGAAGATGTTGGTGGTGAGACCGGAGTCGTCGGAATTGAGGAAGGAGCCGGTGATGCTGTCCCGATCGAACACGTTCTTTACATAGGCCATCACCTTCCAGCCGGCGTCGTCGTTAGTGAAGATGGCTGCGAGGTTCACGTTGGTCAGCGCCTTGAGCTTGTCGTAGCCCTCGGTGTTGAATATCCGCGTCCAGGATTCCGCCTGGTAATAGAGGTCGGTGTGCAGGGTCATCAGCCATTCCGCCGGCAGCGGAATGGTGTAGTCCGCGGTAATCGTGGCCGTGTAGTTCGGCGCGTTCGGGAACTCGTTGCCGGCGAGACTCTTGAAGAAGCCCTCGCCGTTGTTGGACATGGCCGCCAGGCAGGCGGGATCGACCCCGGGGTAGTCACGCTGGGTGATCGGCACGCCGGCGGGCCAGCAGGGATAGTCCGCGGGATCGGTGCTCCATGCCGGGTAGTTGGTGTTGCGGCGGGCTTGCGGGAGCACTGCGAGAATGTTTCCCGTAGCCAGGGTATAGTTCGGATCCAATCCCAGCAGATAAGTCAATTCACAGCCGCTGGGATTGCCCCCATCCCTGCCGCCTACGTTCATCAGAAAAGGATTAGGACCGGAACCCGCGATGAGCATCCAGGTGGGCACGATGCAGTTGGATGGGATCGACGGGAAGGGCCGGATGAGGGTCCACTCGTCATGGCCCGCAGTGCGGTCCATGACATCGATGGCCTGCTCGCCGTCGGCGACCCTGGTCTTCTCATAGCCGAGTTTCAGACCAAGGCGCAGGTTTTCCAGCGGACGCCAGTCGGCCTCCAGCTCGAGACCCCAGACCGTGGCGTCGTAATTCTGCGTCACCGCCGAGCGGTCGACGATCTGCGACAGCTGGTAACCCTGGTAGTCGTAGTAGAAGCCGGCGAGATTCAATGTCATGGCGCCGTCGAGCAGGGTGTTCTTCGTGCCCAGCTCCAGCGCGTTGATGTACTCCGGTTCGAAGGTTTTCGGGTGCACGACCGACTCGGTCGTGACGAGGTCGCCGATGGCTTCCGTAATGCCGAACGTCAGGATCGCCTTGCCATAAGGCGGCGGATTCATGCCGCCGGCCTTGTAGCCGTGCGCGAGCGAGGCATACACCATCGTCTCATCGGTGAAGGAAAGGTTCGGCTTCCAATCGATGGCCAGGCGCCCGGTAGGCTTGCGCCATTCCTGATCCACCACCTCGAAGACAGGGTGGCCGACGGTGTTCGCGGCCAGGAGCCAGCTCGGCCGCAGCGGCGCTTCCTTCTTGTCCACCGTCCAGCGCAGGCCCGCGGTGACCTTCAGGTTTTCAGCGAGATTGTAATAGGCCTCGCCGAACACCGCGTAAGAGATCAGCTTGTATGGGTTCCAACTGAGGAAATAGTTGTGACCGAGGTCGTTGAGGTTATTGATCGGGTTCGGATCGATATAGGTGCACAGCAAAATCCGCTGCGCCTGGTTGTAGTCCGGCTCGACCATGCCGTTGGTGAGGCAATCGCGGTTGTCCGTCACGCCCGGCGCCCATTGTCCCTCGCCCGGGCCGAGGGGACCGTCCGTGGCAAAGGCCGAGAGCATGCTGATGGTATTGATGAAGACGTAATACTTGTCGTCCGCATCGTGGCGCAGAAAGTTGGCCCCGACGCTGAAGTTGAACGGTCCCTTGAAGTCCGAGGCCAGACGAAGCTCCTGGCTGAACTGCGTCGAGCGCGTCGTGGCCAAATCCATCGCCGTCAGCCGGTCGCTGCAGCCGATCTGCGGATCGCAGAAGAAGCCGTCAGGCCGCAGTATGCCGCGCTGGACGTAGAAGGTGCTGGTGAGCGAACTGTTCCCGAAGCTCTGCGGCCTGCCCGCGAAGCGGTTGTAGTCCTGGGTCGAAAAGACGAAATCCGAGGACCAGGCCGTTTCGGAACTCACCGTCAGACTGTCGCTCAGGTCATAGGCGGCCTGCAGCTCGACCAGGTCAGTTTTGGCCCGATATGTGGGATCGACTGCGGCCTCGATGACCCGCAGATCTCGCGATTGTGTGCGGCTTTCATAGGGATCCTCCGGCTGAAGCCCGCCGCCGGCGATTGGAAGCCCGACCCCGGCCAGCGGCACGTAGTAGGGAAGCGCCAGCGGATTGGTCTTCTGGAAGGAGTCCGGCGAATACAGCGACGCCGGCTTGCAGCCCTGGCTGAAGTTGCCCTGCGTAAAGGCCAGGGGCGAGCCGACGCCGGCGAAATCGCCGACCATTTGGTAGAAGTCGGGCGTCGGAACTCCCGCCACCTCTGTAACCACGTCCATGTGGCATAGCTGCTTGCCCGAACGGATGCGGTCGTCGTCTTCCTCGAAGTGTTCCCAGATCAGGTTAGCGTCGATGCGGTCGGTGGGCGCAAAGCGCAGCGACAAGCGCGTCGACCACAGGTCGCGACCGTCGATGGGCTTGCCTTTCAGCGCGTTGGTCGCGTAGCCCTCGCGCTTGGTCCAGGCGCCCGCCAGGCGCAGCGCCGCCACGTCGTTGGCGAGCGGGATGTTGACCATCCCTTCCAGGCGGTGGGAGCTGTAGTTGCCGACATCGGCCGACAGCTTGGCTTCGTAAGTATCCAGCTTCGCCTTTTGCGAAATCAGGTTGACCACGCCCGCTGTGGCGTTGCGGCCGTAGAGGGTGCCTTGGGGGCCGCGCAGCACTTCCACCCGCTGCAGGTCGTAGAATTCCTGCTCAAAGAAGCGGTT
>CAMLKO010000175.1 GCA_946480495.1 uncultured Caulobacteraceae bacterium | reverse complement strand
AGTAGCTCTTGGGCAGGCCGAGCACGCGTTCGGCGATGAAGTTGAGGATCATCTCGCGGCTGACCGGCGCGATGCGGGCGATCATGGATTCGCGGAAGTAGCGCTCGACGTCGTACTCCTTGGCATAGCCCATGCCGCCGTGGGCGAGGACGGCAGCCTCGCAGGCGCGGAAGCCCGCCTCGGCGCCGAGGTACTTGGCGGCGTTGGCTTCCGCGCCGCACTCCCGTCCCTCGTCGTAGAGAGCGGCGGCCTTGAAGCCCATGAGGTTGGCCGCCTCCAGCTCCGCCCAGGCCTTGGCCAGGGGGTGCTGGACGCCCTGGTTCTGACCGATGGGGCGGCCGAAGACGATCCGCTCGTTGGCGTAGGTGGCGGCCTTGGCGAGGGCCGCGCGGCCAAGGCCCACCGCCTCGACGCAGAACAGCGTGCGCTCGGGGTTGAGGCCGCTCAGCAGGTACTGGAAGCCCTTGCCTTCCTCGCCGATCAGATCGTCGGCCGGGACCTTCAGGTCCTCGATGAAAAGCATATTACATTCAACGGCTTTGCGGCCCATCTTCGGAATGGGTTTGGCGTCGATCGAGGCGCGGTCGAAGTCCGTATAGAAGAGGCTCAGGCCCTGCATCGGCTTGGCCGTCTGCTCCTTGGGCGTGGTGCGGGCGATGATCAGGATCTTGTTGGCCCGCTGGGCCATGGTGGTCCAGATCTTGCGGCCGTTGATGACGTAGCCGTTGCCGGTCTTCTCCGCCCGCGTCTCCAGGTTGGCGGTGTCGAGGCCGGAGTTCGGCTCCGTCACCGCGAAGCAGGCCTTGTCCTCGCCGGCGATGATCTTGGGCAGGTGGCGCTGCTTCTGCTCCTGGGTGCCGAACTTCAGGACCGGCATCAGGCCGAAGATGTTGAGGTGGATGGCGCTGGCGCCCGAGAACCCCGCGCCGGACTGGGCGACGGTCTGCATCACGTGAGCGGCTTCGGTCAGGCCCAGGCCCGCGCCGCCGAACTCCTCGGGCATGGCCACGCCCAGCCAGCCGCCCTCGGCCATGGCGTCGGCGAAGGCCTCGGGGAACTGGCCGGTCTCGTCGGTGCGGCGCCAGTATTCGTCGTCGAAACGCGCGCAGATGCGGCCCACCGCCTCGCGGATCGCTTCCTGCTCCTCGGTCGGCCAGAAGCTGCTCATCGGTCCCCTTTCCCAAAACGGCGGGCGTCCAGCTGCGCCGCGTGGGGCCCTGGATCTTCCCCGGCGAGATACGCCGCCGCCACCTGCGCCACAAGCGGCGCGAGCAGCCAGCCGTTGCGCCGCGCGCCGACGGTCAGGAAGACATTCGGCGTCGCGCTCCAGCCCACCAGCGGCAGCCCGTCCGGCGTGCCGGCCCGCACCGCCGCCTGCGCCGTGGCGGGCAGGCCGGCGAGGAAGGGAGCCACGGTGTCCGCAAGGTCACGCAAGGCCTTCGCGCGCGCCGCGTCGATGGTCCGGTCCGCCGCGCCGGGCTCCATCGTCGCGCCGACGGCCGCGCCTTTCGTTGAGGGACAGACATAGACCCCTTCGCCGCGGATCGTCGGGCCCGTAGCGGGACCGCCGGCCAGGCGCAGGATGTGGCCCTTGATCGGCGTCAGCAGCGCCAGTTCCGGCGCGGGACCGGAAGCCGCGCCCGTGGCGAGCACGAGGGTCTGGCCGGGGCCCGGCTCGTGAACGGCCTCGGTGGAGAAGACCACGCCCGCGGCCTCTGCCTCCGCCCGCAGGACGGCCAGCGCATCGGTAGGCTCCAGCCGCCAGTCCTCGTCGGTGAAGACGCCGCTGGCGGTGAACAGGCCCGACAGCTCCTCCCCCGCCGGGCGATAGGCGGCCCCGACCCGCGCCAGCTCGGCGGCGACCTTGTCGACAACCACCGCCTCGGCGGCGAACACCGCGCCTTCGCGATTGATCTCGACGGGAGCGAAGGCGGGCCACAGGTCGCGGGCGGCGCGCAGCAGCTCGAAATGGCCGGACGAGAGGGGGTCAAGCGCCGCCTCGAAGGCCGGCGCCAGCATGCCGGCCGCGACGCCCGAAGCGTTGTCGCCGAGCGGCGCGGGGTCACAGACCCTGACCCGCGCGCCCCGCCGCGCCGCCGCGAGAGCCACGGCAAGCCCCGTCACGCCTGCCCCGGCCACGACCACTTCGTCCATGGCCGGCAAACGAGCCGCGCGGCGATCAAAGGTCAAGCCGAAAGCTCAGGAACTTCAGACGGATCACCGGGTTCAGGTTTCAACACTTCACCCGCCTCGAGGAGAGCGTCATGGCGACCACCCACACCAGCAAATCCAAGAGCTCCAGATCGCAAAGCAGCTCCACCTCCCGTTCGAAGGGCGCTTCGGGCGGCCAGGACGCGATCCAGCTGCTGAAGGCCGACCACCGCGAAGTCGAAAAGATGTTCGCCGAGTTCGAGAAGACGAACGGCGCGGCGACCAAGACCAGGCTCGCCGACCAGATCTGCCTGGCCCTGAAGGTCCATACCCAGATCGAGGAGGAAATCTTCTATCCCGCAGCCCGCGAGGCGCTGTCGGACGAGGAGATGGTCGACGAGGCCGTGGTCGAGCACGCCGCCGCCAAGGACCTGATCGCCGAGATCGAGGCGATGGACGTCGGCGAGGACCTGTTCGACGCCAAGGTGAAGGTGCTCAGCGAGCAGATCGAGCACCACGTCGAGGAGGAGGAGAAGGAGATGTTCCCGAAACTCCAGAAGACCGACATGGACATGCGCGCGCTCGGACTGCGGATGGCCGAGCGGAAGACGGAGCTGATGAGCTCCATGGCCCGGCCGAACGGCCATCGTATCCAGTAGCGAGGAACGGAGGCGGCGGTGGCCGAGGCCCTCGACCCTGCCCTGCCTCCGGCGCTCGACACGCTGACCAAGCAGGTGCTGCGGGAGGCCTGCGAGCGCGGGCTGATGCTGGTGACGGCCGAAAGCTGCACCGGCGGCCTGCTGGCCTCGCTGCTGACCGACATCCCCGGTTCGTCGCACGCCTTCGACCGGGGCTTCGTCACCTATACCGACGAGGCCAAGAACGAGCTGCTCGGCGTGCCGATGGAAACGCTCAGGACGCATGGCGCGGTGTCGAAACCTACCGCCGTGGCGATGGCGGAGGGAGCGCTCGCGCGCTCCCACCGGGCCATTGCAGTGGCGATCACGGGCTATGCGGAAGGTAATCCAAAGCACAACGAGGAAGGCGGGCTGGTGCATTTCGCCAGCGCGCGGACCGGCCGGCCGACCTTCCACCGCGAGGAGCACTTCGGGAACATCGGCCGCGCGAAGGTCCGCATCGCCTCGCTGGAGGTCGCGCTGGACATGCTGCTGGCGCGGCTGAACGGCGCCGATTAGGGCCGCAGGATCAGGCCAATGCGGAAGGTGCGCGGCTGGTCGTAACTGACCGTGCCGTCGAAGGCCCGCGCCGTCTGGAGGTTCGCGTCGGTCAGGTTTTCGGCGGCGGCATAGAGACCGACGCGGGCCGTGAGCGTCCAGTCGGCGCGCGCATCGACCTCGGTGAAGGCGGCGAGCTTGCGGGTGTTGCGGTCGTCGTCGAAGCGGCTGCCCTCGTAGCGGACCTGCAAGCGCGCGCTCAGCGGCTCGATAGGTCGCCAGGTGGCGGACGCGGAGACGGTGAGTTCGGGCGTCTGGGCGGGGCGCAGGCCGTCGTTGGGGCCGCCGTCGACGCGGGCGTGGGTGTAGCCCGCCGCCAGGTGCAGCGAGAGCGCATCGCCAAGGCTGTGGTCGGCCTCGGCCTCGATGCCGCGGGCGTCGACCGCGCCGGCGTTCTGCCGCTGGGCGGTGGCGGGGGCGATGGTGACGTTGGTGATGGCGTCTTCCAGCCGGTTGTAGAAGCCGGTGAGCTCCCAGCCTGAGCCTCCTGCCCCGATCTCCCCCCCGTAGAGCTTCTCCGGCTGCA
>CAMLKO010000174.1 GCA_946480495.1 uncultured Caulobacteraceae bacterium | reverse complement strand
GCATGATCTCCCAGACCGCCTTGGCGGGCTTCACGGTGCCCATCAGGTGGACGTTCAGCACCAGCTCGAAGTCGGCGATCTCCATCTTGGAGAAGGACTTGTCGCGAAGGATGCCGGCGTTGGCGATCAGGATGTCGATGCGGCCCCACTGGTCCATCGCGTCCTTGACCATCCGGGCCACGCCCGCGTCGTCGGTCACCGACGAGCCGTTGGCGATGGCTTCGCCGCCCATGGCCTTGATCTCTTCCACGACCGCCTTGGCCGCGTCCGAATGGCCGCCCGAGCCGTCCATGGCGCCGCCCAGGTCGTTGACCACGACCTTCGCGCCGCGCCGCGCCAGTTCCAGCGCGTGCTGCTTGCCCAGGCCGCCGCCGGCGCCCGTCACGATGGCCACCTTGCCGTCAAAGCGGATGTCCGCCATGTCGATCTCCCCGAAATCTAAGAAACGCCGTCGTTTTCGCGTCGGGGCGCCTTTTGCGGCGCGGAAGGGGCAGCGTCAAGCGCTCGCGCTTGCGCACGCGGCGCGGTAATCGAGGCATATGAAAGCCTTGCCTCTCCTGGCGGCGATCGCCTGCCTGGCCGCCACGCCGGCGGGGGCCGACGAGGGCGTCTGGCCTTTCGACAACATCCCCACGGCCAAGGTGCAGGCCTCGACCGGCGTGGCGCTGAGCCGCGACTTCCTCGATCACCTGCAGGCGACGGGCGTGCGGCTGGCGACCGTGGGCTGCTCGGCCTCTGTCGTCTCGCCCGACGGGCTGATGATGACCAACGACCACTGCGTGCTGGACTGCACGCACGCGCTGTCGGACGAGCGCCACGACTACATGCGCGACGGCTTCTTCACCGACCGGCGCAAGGACGAGCGCAAGTGCCCGGGCTTGGAGGCGCACATCCTGGTGGCCATCACCGACGTGACCGCCCGTGTGAACGCCGCCGCCAGGGCCGGCGCCGACTTCGTGCAGGCCCGCGACGCGGCGTTGGCGCAGGCGGAAAAAGACGCCTGCCAAGGGCCTGGCCCCTCGCGCTGCCAGGCGGTGAGCCTCTATCGCGGCGGGCAGTTCAAGATCTACCGCTACCGCCGCTACAGCGACGTGCGGCTGGTCTTCGCGCCGGAGTTCCAGGCCTTCTACTTCGGCGGCGACCTCGCCAATTTCGGCTTTCCCCGTTACGCCTGGGACGTGGCCTTCCTGCGCCTCTACGAGAACGGCCGGCCCGCCCATACCCCAGAACACCTGGCCTGGAGCACCACGCCGCCCGCCGAGCACGAGCCGGTGTTCATCGTGGGCAATCCCGGCGGGACCGAGCGGCTGCTGACCGTCTCGCAGCTGACCACCCTGCGCGACGTCGTGCTGCCCATCGACCAGAAGCAGCGGGCGGCCCTGCGCGAGCGGCTCACCGCCTGGTCGAAGCTCAGCGAAGCCAACCGCAAGAGCGCCGCCGACGCCCTGTTCACCACCGAAAACGTCTACGACGTCTATGCTGGGCGGGAACTGGCCATCAACGACCCCGCGCTGTTCCGCGCCAAGAGCGTCGAAGAGGCGGTCCTGAAGACCAAGGTCGGCGAGGGGCCCTGGCTGGAGATGGCGCGGATCCAGGCGCTCTACGTCCAGCGCTACCCGCGATGGCGCGAGCTGGAGGCGGAGGCGGGCAGGGGCTCGAAGCTGTTCGGCTACGCCCGCACGCTGGTCCGCGTCGCCCGCGAGCGCACGACGCCCAACGAGCAGCGCGATCCGGAGTTCGTCGACAGCCGCCTCGTCGCCACCGAGCGCCGGGTGGAGGAGCCGGATCCCATCGACGCGGGGCTGGAGGCGCTCTACCTGACCCACTGGCTGACCAGCGCGCGCGACCTGCTGGGCGCCAACGACCCCGACATCCGCCAGATGCTCGGCGCCGATACGCCCGAGGCCGTCGCCGAACGGCTGGTGGAGGGCACGCGGCTTGCCGATCCCCGCTTCCGCAAGAAGCTGTGGAAGGGCGGGCTTGCCGCCATCCAGGCCTCGGACGATCCCCTGATCCGCTTCGTCGTCGCCACCGACCCCGCCGCCCACATCGCGCGCGACGCCTGGCGCCAGGAGGTCAGCGGACCCACCGAGCGCGCCGCCGAGAAGATCGCCCGCGCCCGCTTCTCCGTGTTCGGCGACAGCGTCTATCCGGACGCCACCTTCTCCCCGCGCTTCTCCTTTGGCCACGTCGAGGGCTGGAGCTGGCAGGGCGCGACCGTCACGCCCTTCACGGACTTCGCCGGCATGTACGCGGCGGCGACGGGGACGGGCGCCTACGTCCTGCCGCCCAGCTGGATACCGGCGAAGGAGAGGCTGAACCCCTCGACCATCCTCAACTTCACCACCACAAACGACGTGGTCGGCGGCAGCTCCGGTTCGCCGGTGGTCAATGCGCGCGGCGAGCTGGTCGGGGTGATCTTCGACGGCAACATCCATTCGCTCGGCGGCGACTACGGCTACGACCCGGCCTTGAACCGGGCGCTGGCGGTCTCCACGGCGGCGATCACCGAAGGCCTGCAGGCCATCTACGGCCGCACCGCGCTCGTGCAGGAGTTGACCGGACGCTAGGGAACGGTGGTCTTCTGGCGCCCACGGAGGACGCCGCCATGAAACTCTACGACAGCTACCGCGCCCCGAACCCCCGCCGCGTGCGCTGGTTCATGGCCGAGAAGGGCATCGACGACATCGAGGTCGTCATGGTCGATGTCTTCAAGGGCGAACACCGCACGCCCGACTATCTTGCCCGGGCGGGCCTTCCGAACGTGCCGATGCTGGAGATGGACGACGGGACCTGCATCACCGAGTCCGTCGCCATCTGCCGCTACCTCGAAAGCCTCTATCCCGAACCCAACATGTTCGGCCGCGACGCGAAGGAAATCGCCGTCATCGAGATGTGGACGCGGCGGGTGGAGATGCTGCTCTCGACGCCGCTGATGCTGGCCGTCCGCCACTCCCACCCGGCGCTGGCCGCGCTGGAGAAGCAGATCCCGGAGATCGCCGAGTCCAACCGCCGCGGCGCCGAACGGGCCCTGAAGGTCTTCGACCGCCGCCTCGCCGAGAGCGAGTTCATCGCCGCCGACCGCGTCACCATCGCCGACATCCTCGCCGCCACCGGCATCGACTTCTCGCGGATGGCGCGCTTCAGCATCCCCGAGGACTTCGCCAACGTCCGCCGCTGGTACGACGCGATGATGGCGCGCCCTGCCGCGAAGGCGGGGGTCTAGGGTCTTCCCCCAGCTTGTCTGGGGGAAGTGGCCCGACAGCGATAGCTGGAGGGTCGATGGGGGAGTTTTCGACTCTGGCTTTTCTACTCCCCCATCGACCTTCGCGGCCTTCGGCCTCTCAGGCCACTTCCCCCACATGCGTGGGGGAAGACCCAGCGATCAATTCCAGCGACCGGATGCGGCTTTCCAGGGTCGGCCCTGACGCCATGACGAAAATCTCGTCAGCGCCGGTGCTGTCCAGCTTCGCCTGAAGCGCCGCGCGGACCTGTTCTCCGCTGCCGGTGATGCACTGGCTGATCAGCGCCAGCATCGTCGGGTTGTTGGCCTCGCGCTTCAGCCGCTCGACGGCCTCCTCGACGGTCGGGGCCGACGCCTCCCGGCCTTGCAGGAAGGCCAGCATCGCCGCCTTGCGCACCGCGTCCAGCCGTTCGGCTTCTTCCGCTGTGTCGGCGGCCAGCGCGATCAGCCCGACGCCCGCGAACGGCTCGTCGCGGAACGGCGAGGGCTCGAACGCGGCCTTGTAGGCCTGCACCGCCGGTCCCGCGTCGGTGCGGGCGATGAATTCGGAGAACACCATGCCGACGCCCGCCCGCCCGGCGAACACCGCGCTGTCGACCGACGAGACCAGCAGGAAGAGGTCCGGATGCGAGGGCCCCTGCGGCTGGGCGCGGATGCCCTTGGCCGGATGC
>CAMLKO010000173.1 GCA_946480495.1 uncultured Caulobacteraceae bacterium | reverse complement strand
CCGCTGCGCGGCGGGGCCGACGGGGCGCTGAAGCTGACCACGGCGCGCTACTACACGCCGTCGGGCCGCTCGATCCAGAAGACCGGCATCGACCCGGACCTCGAGGTCGCCCAGACCCGCGAACAGGCCGAGCTGATCGCCAACCACTCCTTCCAGTTCAGCGAGGCGAGCTTCCGCAACGCGCTGAACGCCGAGGAAGGCCGCTCGCGCCTTGGCGCCCACCAGCCGGCCGAGGCGCCGCCCACGGGCTTCGACGACAAGAAGGGCGACTTCCAGCTGGCCCGCGGCCTCGACGTGCTGAAGGCCGGCGGGGTCGACAAGACGCCCCGGCTGCCCGCGCCCCGCGCGAAGCTCGCCGAGGTGATCACGCCCAAGGCCGACGAGAAGAAGTAGCGGCGGCGGGCGGGGGCGCGTGAGCGACGACTACCCGCACCACCGGCCCAACGTCGGCGTGGCCCTGTTCCACCCCGACGGCCGCGTCTGGTTCGGCCGCCGCGCCGGCGTCCAGGGCCCTCACCACTGGCAGTTCCCGCAAGGCGGCGTCGACGAGGGCGAAGACCTGTTCGACGCGGCGCTGCGCGAGCTGGAGGAGGAGACGGGGGTGACCTCGGTCGCCTTCCTGGCCCGCACCGAGGGCTGGATCGCCTACGACTTCCCCGCCGAATACGCCGGCAAGAAAGCCGCGCGCGGCTGGAAGGGCCAGAAGCAGGCCTGGTTTGCGCTGCGCTTCACCGGCGACGAGTCCGAGATCCGGCTCGACCACCATCACGACATCGAGTTCGACGCCTGGCGCTGGGGACGGCTCGACGAGGCCCCCGAACTGGTCATACCCTTCAAGCGCGCCGCATATGAGAAGGTGGTGGAAGCCTTCCGGGACCTGGCGGCCTGATGAAGCGAAGGAGGGGCTTATGGGTACGATCCTGATGCTGCACGGCGTGGGCTCTTCGGCCGACGCCTGGGTCAAGCTGGCGCCGGCCTTCCGCGATCGCGGCTGGAAGGTTGTGACGCCGACGCTGCGCGACGAGCTTCGGCCCACCGCCAATCCGCCGGCCGAGCTGAACGAGATCTCGCTGGCCGACTACGTCGCCGACGTCTCGGCGCTGGCGAGGGAGATCGCCGCGGCGGACGGAAGAGCGCCCGTGGTCTTCGGCCATTCGATGGGCGGCATCCTGGCCCAGAAGCTGGCGGAAGCGGGACTGGCGCGCGCCGCCGTCCTGATCACGCCGGCCTCGCCGCCCGATGCGCGGGCCGGCCGCTCGCTGGCGCAGGCCGTCACCTTCGCCAACATCCTCTTCTCCGGCCGTCCGGAGAACCGGCCGCACCGCATCTGGAAGTTCGGCTTCACCACGGGCGTGCTCAACTGCGTGCCCAAGGCGCGGCACGAGGCCCTGTTCGCCCAGTCCCGCTACGACTCCGGCCGCGTCTACGCCGACCTCGCCTATCCCGAGGATGACCCCAACCGCACCATCTTCGTCGATGAGAGCCGGATCACCGTCCCGATGCTGGTGATCGGCGGCGCCCGGGACCGCACCACGCCCATCGCCGACGTGCGTCTGGTCGCCCAGAAGTACAAGAAGGCCGGCGCCGACTATCGCGAGTACGCCGACAACGGCCACTGGATCGTCGACGAGCCGGGGACCGACAAGGTGATCGCCGACATCGCGGCCTTCCTCGAGGCCAAGGGCCTGACGCCGTCCGCGGCCAAGCCCAGGACCGTGCCCGCCGCCAAGCCGAAGGCCGCCGCGAAACCGGCCAAGGCCAAGCCTGCGGCAAAACCGGCGAAGGCCGCAGCAAAGCCTGCGGCCAAGAAGACGGCGGCGAAGGCCAAGCCCGCCGCGAAAAAGGCCGCGCCGAACAAGGCGGCTGCTCCCGCCAAGGCCGCCGCGCCCAAGGCCAAACCCGCTGCGAAGAAGCCGGCAAAGAAACCGGCCGCCGCCGCCAAACCGAAGGCTGCCGCAAAGAAGCCTGCGCCCAAGAAGCGCTAGCCTGGGAACGCAACTAGGCTAGGCTGCGCTTGGGGGAGCGGCTTTGCGATTCCGTGGCCGCGCAACGGGTTTTTGAACGCATGGCCACACCCATCGTCATGGTGCACGGCGCCTTCTGCGGCGGCTGGGTGTTCGAGCGTTTCCGCGAGCCCTTCGAGGCGGCCGGCCATCGCGTGCTGACCCCCGAGCTGCCGGGCCATGCGCCGGGCGCGGCCGGGGCGGTCGCCAACCAGACCATGGTCGACTACGCGCGGTACATCGCCGACGTCTGCGCCGCCTTGCCCGAGCCGCCGGTGCTGATCGGCCATTCCATGGGCGGCCTGGTCGCCCAGCTCGCCGCCGCCCGCACGCCGGTGTCGGCGCTTGTCCTGCTGGCGCCCTCGCCGCCGTGGGGCGTGTCGGGTTCGTCGATGGAGGAGGCGATCTCGGCCGTCAGCCTCTACGGGCTTGGCCCCTACTGGCTGCAGGCCATCGATCCCGACTACGCGCTTGCCAAGCTCTACAGCCTCGACCGCATGGACCAGGAGGCCCGCCGCGCCGTCTTCGCGCGCATGGTTCCCGAAAGCGGCCGCGCGCTCTGGCAGACGCTGAACTGGTGGCTCGACCCCTTCATGACGACGCTGGTCCCGCCCGGCGCCGTCGGAGCCCCGACGCTGGCCATCGCCGGCGGCCGCGACGTGATCCATCCGCCCGCGACCGTGAAGCAGACCGCCGCGCGGCTGTCGGCCGATTTCCGCGTCTTTCGCGAGATGAGCCACTGGCTGCCGGGCGAGCCGGGCTGGGAAGAGGTCGCGGGCGCCTGCCTCGAATGGCTTCCCGCGCAAGCAATGGTCGCCGCCTAGCGCTTCAGCGCCAGCCTCAGCAAGCCGATCAGCGCCACCAGCGCCCAGGCGGACTCCATGAGCACCGCCGACAGATTGAAGTCGTAGGCCAGCGACAGCAGGATCAGCGCCGCGCCCACGAGATTGAGCGTCAGCGCGGTCGCGCGTTTGGGGTCGAGGGGGCCCGAGGTGGCGCCCGCATAGGCGACCAGGATCATGACGACGCCCGCAACGCCCGCGGCGTCGGGCAGCGTCACTGGAGGCTGTACATCAGCGTCGAATGGTCGGCGTTCTTGCCCACCGATGAGCCGTCGGGCTTGTGTTCGGTGACCAGCACCAACGCTTCGGTCTGGGTTTCGCCCGCCAGTTCCCACGAGCGGGTGTGCCGCTTCAGGTCGGTGGTGAACTCGTCGTTGCGGTACAGCTTGTAGCTCCGCGCGATCGCATAGTTGTGGACGCCCACCGTCAGCGCCGCGTCGCCGCCGATCGGATGGTCGATTTCCATTTCACAGACGCCCTTGTTGACGCCCTGCGGCAGCACCGAGATCTGGTAGGGCTTGCCGAGCGAGAGCACCCAGCTGCCGTCACGGCTCTTCTTGAAGCCGAGCGGCTTGGCCAGCGTCTGCAGGTCGCCGCCCTTCACCAGGGGCTTGCACACCTGCTCCAGCACGTTGAGCACCTGGATGGTGGTCGGGTCGGTCGGCGCGGGCGGCGGAGGCGGCGGGGCCTCGACGACCGGCGGAGCCTCGACCACCGGCGGCGCGGCCGGGGGCGGTGCGGGTTCGGCGGGCGCCGGGATCGGCTGGACGTCCGGGGTCGTGGCCGGCGGCGTGGCGGTCGCGCTCGAGGCGGCGGCGTTGGTCGCCGCGGACTCGGTCGGCGCCGCGACAGGCTGAACGTCCGGTGTCGGCGTGGCCGGCGTCGCGGTCGCCGTCATCGGCGCCGTGGTCGTGGCCTCCTGGGCGATCGCGGAGGCGGAGAACGCCGCGGCGGCTCCGAGCGCAATCAGGCTGACGAGCGTCTTACGCATGGCTTTCCTCGAACTGTCCTAAAGTCGGCCCGCGGCCGCGGCCCCCCAAATTCGTAAGTTGCCAGCTCTTTGCGGCCAGCTTTTGAC
>CAMLKO010000172.1 GCA_946480495.1 uncultured Caulobacteraceae bacterium | reverse complement strand
TGGTCAGGGGCGCCCCTCACATCTGTTTTTCGGCCTTTCTCATCTTTTATTGCGTAACCCGCGGCGCGCCGCCCGCGGACGGCTCCGGTGGCGCAAGCACGATCTCGGTGTCGGTCTCGGAGGCCACCCTCGCCAGACCATAGGATTCCGCGGCGCGAACGAATTCGTCGACGTCGCCGGCGGCGAACGCGCCCTGTATCGGCCGGGCGGCGATGTCCGGATCGTCGATCACCACCTTCTTGCGCGAATAACGATTGAGTTCCTCGGCCACCTTGCCGAGCGGCTCGTCGCGGAAACGCAGCAGGCCGCCGACCCAGCTCGTCTCCCTGGCCACATCGATGTTGGCCACGCGCCAGTCGCCGGCCGGCGTGTCAACCAGCTGGGCGCCGGGGGCGAGGATGGTGGTCTTCGCCTCGGCCCTCGCCTTGCCCCGCGCCGGCGGAACCGGCTTTTCGACCCTGACCTTGCCGTTCACCAGCGTGACGCCGAAGCGGCCGCGATCGACCCACACCTCGAAGGCGGTGCCAAGCGCGGTCACCGTGCGTCCGTTGGCCAGCACCACGAACGGCCGCGCTGGATCGTGGGCGACACGGAAGAAGGCCCTGCCCTGCGCCAGTTCCGCATAGCGGCGGTTCCAGACCGCGCGCGTGCGCAGGACGGTATTGGTGTCCAGCGTCACGACCGAGCCGTCGACCAGCGTCACCGTGGCCGTCTGGCCCACGCTGGTGCGGAATTCCTGGTGCTGCGCGGCGGTGACGAGAGCGGGCGAGGCGTCGCGGCCCGCCAGCACCCAGTTGGCAACCCCCGCGCCGGCCAGGCAGACGACCAGCAGCGAGGCGGCAACGGCAGTGGCTGTCCACCAGCGGCGCCGCGCATGGGTTCGCTGGGCGATGTCGCGCAGCTCCATGACCTCGGGGTCGTCGCGGGCCGACTCCGTGCCGGCCCACAGCCGCGCGAGATGGTCGTAGGCAGCGCGATGGGCGGCGTCGGCGTCCAGCCAAGCCTCGAGCGCGCGAAGCTCCTCGGCCGTCATCGCGCCCGAGCGGCGGCGGGCGAACCAGCGGGCCGCGGCCTGGCGGGGCGCCAGCGGCGCGGCGTTATCGGCGGGGCGGGGCGTCATGGCTCCATCTCCACGACCTCGCCCAGATGCTCCAGGGCGCGGATGATCAGCTTCTCCACGGCGCTGACCGAGATCCCCATCTGCCGCGCGATCGCCGGATAGGTCATCTCCTCGAAACGGTGGAAGAGGAAGGCCTCGCGCGCCCGCGGCGACAGGCTGCGAAGCCCGCTCACGAACTGCCCGATCGCCTGGCGGCCCATGATCACGCGCTCGGGCGAGATGTCGTCGGGCCACTCGATCGTCTCGACGGGCGCGTCGTGGAAGGCGCGCTGGTGGACCGCGGCACGCCGGTGACGGCTGATCAGGACGTTGTTGGCGATCCGGAACAGGTAGCGCTCGACGTTGTCGATCGAGGTGCGCTCGGCGTTGGCCTGCAGCTTGAGGAAGACCTCCTGCACCAGGTCATCGACGTCCTGCCCCGCGCCGCGCTTGCGGAAGTGGCGGCGCAGCGCCGGGCCATACCGCTCCATCCAGCCGGCGACGTCGGCGACGCCCGCGTGGCTGGTTTCCCTGACCGGCAGTTCTGGCGGCGCGGCCATGGCTCGCCCCGGAAAAGAAGGACCCTACCTTAACAGACGCCCCACCCGCGCAACCCCTCAAGCGCCCGAAAGAAAAAGCGGCGGCCGCTCGCACGGCCGCCGTCAGTCTTGACCGGATTCAGGGGGACCGAAGCCGGAGGAGGAGCTAGCCGCCGCCCAGGCCGATGGCGACCTTGAAGTAGGGGCCGTCAAGGGTGCGGTCGTAGGACTTGTGATCGGTGAAACCGGCGTCGAGCACGTTGAAGTAACGCTCCCAGCGGTAGCCGGTGGAGAGCTTCACGCCCGGGACGTTGAACGACACGCCGAGACTGAGGTCGAGCACGGGGGCCAGCACGTTTTTGGTGCGGTCCATGTGGAACGGCGTCTGCGCGGGAGGCGGGAGCGAGTTCAGGACGTAGTTTTTCTCCGGATACTTGGCGTTGAAATAGTCGCTGCCCTGGGAGCCGGAGATCGCCGTCTTCTGCTTGCCGTAGAGCGCGCCGCCGGTGATCGACCAGTCGAGGTCCCAGTGACCGGTGTCGTCGTTGCCCAGGACCGACCGGGAAGCCTCCCACGACAGCGTCGGCCCCGCGCCCTTGAACTCCCGCTCGGCCGCGAAGGAGGCGGCGTACTGATGGAAGGTGGTGTTGTACTTGGTCCAGCCATCCTCCGGCATCACAACGTCCGGAACGGCGCGCATGTCGCCGCTGATGGCGGACTTGAAGGCGACGTAACGAAGGCCAGCCCGTACCGACGACTCGCCAGCCCCAAGGGCGCCCAGGCCCATGTCCTTGCCGACATCGAAATCGACGATCAGATGGTCCTCGCGGCGATCCGTAGACGTGCTCAGCCGGTTGGTGGGCGCGATCACGTAGTTCGAATTGTACCGGTTCGTGAGATACTTCGATCCGAAGGGCGGAATATCCTTGGTGACAGGCCCGTAGTTGGGATCGCAGAAGAGCTTGCCTATGAAGCCGAGATCCACGCCCGGCACGTAGGGCGTGTAGGCCTCGCTGGTCTTGAATCGGCAGACGGCGTCGCCCGTGACTTCTTCCTGACGCTGGCGGCCCGTGCTGTTGCCGATGCGGCCGTAACGAACCCCGCCCGACAGCGTCCAGGCCGAGCCTTCGGGCCGATAGGTCACGCGCATCTGGCCGCCCGTCGTCCAGTCGAGGTCCTCGCTCTGCTGGCGTGTCGGATCGAGCGCGCCCGTAAACACGTCGGCATAGGGCATGATGGCGGTGCCGGGCGTATCCACCCGCTGGCCCTGAGCCCCGCCCTCGACCGTGAACATATATGGCCGCCCCGGCGTATGCGGCGCGATCCAGCCCGAGGCGCCGGTCCAGTTCTTCGTCACGCGCAGGCCGTACAGCCGCGGCTCGTTTAGGAAGACGTTGGTGGTCAGGCCGGTGTCGTCGGAGTTCAGGAACGCGCCCGTTATGTTGTCTTTGTCCAGGACGTTCTTGATGTAGGCCATCACTGTCCAGCCGGCGTCCTCGTTGGTGAAGATCGCGGCCAGGTTGATGTTGTTGTAGGCCTTCAGCTTGTCGTAGCCGGGGTCGTTGAAGATCCGCGTCCACGCCTCGGCCTGGTAGTAGAGATCGGTGTGCAGCGTCGCCAGCCAGTCGTTCGCCAGCGGGATCGTGTAGTCTGCCGTGATCGTCGCCGTGTACTTGGGCGCGTTCGGCAGCGCGTTGCCGCTCAGGTCCTTCTCGAACCCTTGGCCGTTGTTGGCGCTATTCGGCCCGTGCGGATCGTAGCCCGGATATCCCGGCGAGGGCGGATAGATCAGATAGTCCGTCGGGTTGGGCACATAAGGCAGATAGGTGATCGGATCGAGGCCGATGGCGTAGGCGGGGCAGATGCCGAAATTTATGGCTTCCAGGACGATCGCCGTCGGAGCCACGCAGTTTGACGGCAAGGTCGGGAACGGGCGGACGACATACCAGCCTTCATGCCCGGCGGTGCGGTCCATCAGGTCGATCGCCTTCATGCCGTCGGCGACCCGAGTGTCTTCGTAGCCTCCCTTGAAGCCGAGCCGCAGATTTTCGAGCGGTCGCCAGTCGAGCTCCAGCTCCAGGCCCTTCACCTTCGCGTCGAAGTTCAGGTTGATTGCCGCGCGATCGACGATTTCCGATATCTGGTAGCCTTTATAGTCGTAATAGAACGCGCTTATATTTGCAGTCAGGCGGCCATCGAGAAGCGTGTTCTTCGTGCCGATCTCATAGGCGTCGACAAATTCCGGCGCGAAGGTTTCCGGGTGGGTGAGGTAGTACTGGCTCAACCCGCTCTC
>CAMLKO010000171.1 GCA_946480495.1 uncultured Caulobacteraceae bacterium | reverse complement strand
AACTCGGACGATACGGCGCTGACCACCAACGTTTTCGTGCTCGATCCCCGGCTGATCGGCCTTTCGATCCGCAAGGGCTTCTAACCCGGCTTCGGTCCCCTTCGAACCGGACTTCTCAGACGGTCGCCGGCCCACCGGCGGCCGCCTTTTTCTTTACGCGGGTGAATGGCGGAGAGGGTGGGATTCGAACCCACGGTACCCTTGCGGGTACGCCGCATTTCGAGTGCGGTGCTTTCGACCACTCAGCCACCTCTCCAACCGGGCGTAGGGCCGCGAAGGGCCGCTGAGCGAGGCGCGGAACCTAGCGATGGCGCCGCCCGCGTGCAAGCGCACAAGCGCGCGCCTCAGCCCTTCGGATAGATGACCATCTGGGTGCAGCGGAAGAGGGCGATGAGCTTGCCCGTTTCCTCGTGCCGGGCCTCGGCGTCCCACACCTGGGTGGTGCGTCCGCCGTGGATCAGGCGCGCCTCGCAGACGACCGTGCCGTCGCGCGCCGTGCCCAGGAAATTGGCCTTCAGCTCGATGGTGGTGAAGCTCGCCCCGCCCTCGGGCAGCGACAGCACGCAGCCGTAGCCGCAGGCGGAATCGACCAGCGCGATCACGCTCGCCGCATGCAGGAAGCCGTTGGGCGCCATGTGGTGGCGCGTGACCTTGAAGCGGCCGCGCACCAGCCCGCGCTCGGCCTGGTCCCAGGAGAGACCCAAGAGGTCGGGCAGGTGGTCCTTCTGGCGCTCGGTCAGGGTCTCGGTGGCCTCGCTCATCGGAAGGCTCCTCCGCGGCCCTGGCCGGCGGTGAAGCGGGCCGCGCCCGCGGCGGCCTCGCCGGAACGCAGGGTGTCGATGCCAAGGGCGATCTCGTTGGCGGTCGCCTCGTCCCAGCTGAGGCTCCACTGCTCCAGCGCCGAGCGGCGGTCGTTGCGCACGCAGGTCTGCGGGAAGGCCGCGATCTGGCCGGCAAGCTCGATGGCGGCGGCGAGCGCCTGGCCGTCGGGGACGACGCGGTTGGCCAGCCCGATGGCCAGCGCCTCCCTGGCCCCCACCGGCCGGCCGGTCAGGATCAGGTCCATGGCCCGCGAGGCGCCGATCAGGCGGGGCAGGCGCACGCTGCCCAGGTCGATCAGCGGCACGCCGAAGCGGCGGCAGAAGACGCCGAAGGTGGCGCTCTCGCCCGCCACCCGCAGGTCCGCCCAGCAGGCGAGCTCGATCCCGCCCGCCACCGCGTAGCCCTCGACGGCGGCGATGACGGGTTTGGAGAGCTGCAGCCGGGTCGGCCCCATGGGCCCAAAGTCGCCGGTCCGCTCTACCGGGTTGCCCTGGCCGCTGGCGACGCCCTTCAGGTCGGCGCCGGCGCAGAAGTTGCCGCCTTCGCCGGTCAGCACGGCGACGCTGGCAGCCTCGTCGGCGTCGAAGCGTTTGAAGGCCTCGTACAGCGCCCTGGCGGTCGCGCCGTCGACGGCGTTGCGGCGGTCCGGGCGGTGGATGGTGACCACGGCGACCGGGCCGTCGAGGGCGTAGGAGACGGTCTCCATGCGCGGCTCTCCCCTGATGTTCGCCCCAGGGTAGGCGGCTGACCGGCGCGGAAGGCAAGTCAGTCCTGAAAAGAAATTCAGTGGCCGCCTTCAGCTCAGCTGGGCGGGCGGCGGAAGAGGTAGAGGCCAAACCCCAGCGTATCGCGGCCAAACCGCATGTAGGCCATCCGCTGCAGCTCGGCGCGCTGGAGCACGCCGGGCGCTTCGGGGTCGTCGGGGTTGTCGGTCAGCCACTGCCTGGCGGCCGCGTACATCGAAAAGGCGCAGTCGTCCCACTCGTGGGGCGGGCTCGCGCCGGCGTACCAGAGCTCCAGGCCCGCCGCCTCGCCGGCTTCGATGTTTTCCTGGTGGGTCTTGTAGGCCGCGTAGGGGCCGAGCATGGCGACGAAGTTCGGGTCGGGCGCCGCCTTCCAGTAGGGGTCGGACCACAGCAGCATGCCGCCGGGTTTCACGTGCTCGCGCAAGGCTTCCATGATCGCTTGGGGCTCGGGAGGGCCGGAGACGACGCCGCTCGAGCCCACCGAGAAGACGATGTCGTAGGGCTCGGCGTCCTTCAGGAAGGCCTGCGATTCGACGGTGTGCAGGGTCACCTTTCCCGGCGCGCCTCGGCCTTTCAGCTTGTCCCGCGCGATCTCGGACACGGCGGGAGACCGCTCCAGCGCATCGACGATCAGGCCGTGCTTCTCCGCGACGTACGCCGCCATCGTGGCGTTGCCGCAGCCGACGTCGACCGCCCGCATCCCCGGCTTCAGCCGCGCCCAGGCGAGCGTGCGGTCCAGCGTCTCGGGCGACAGCGGGTTGCAGAAGCCCATCGCCTCGTAGGCGATCTGGACTGACTTGTGAGGGTTCGACATCGGCGCGGACCCTGCCTTGTTCCAAGTGCGCCGTCCAGCGGTCTCGCTTTCGTCGCAACGGGCGGCTAACAGGGCGGCCATGCAGCGTATCCTCCCCTTTGAAGGCGTTGAGAACTTCCGCGATTTCGGGGGTTACGACGCCCAGGGCCGCCGGCTGAAGCGCGGCCTCCTCTACCGCTCCGCCCACCATGGCGCCGCCACCGAAGCCGACCTCGCCGCCATGCGCGGGCTGGGTCTCGCCGTCATCGTCGACCTTCGCCGGCCCAACGAGCGCGAGCGCGATCCCTGCCGCCGGTGGGAGGGCTTCGCCGCCACCGTGATCGAGAACGACATCGGCCAGGCGCACGACGACCCCTGGCACCTGTTCATCGCCAACTCCGACCTCTCGGCGGCGGCGTTCCGGCGCTACATGGAAGACTATTATGTCGAGGCGCCGTTCGTGGAGCGCCACCTCGACCTCTATGCCCGCTACTTCCAGGCGCTGGCGAACGCCGACGGCGCGGTCCTGATCCACTGCGCGGCGGGCAAGGACCGGACCGGCATCCTGGCGGCCCTGACCCACCATCTGGCCGGCGTGTCGGAGGACGACATCGTCGCCGACTTCCTGCTGACCAACGATCCGGGCCGCTTCGAGCGCCGCGTGCCGGTGATGATGCAGGTGATGAAGGACCTGACCGGCAAGACGCCGACGGAGGAAGCGGTGCGCACCGCGCTCGGCGTCGAGGCGCACTACCTGGAGAACGCCTTCCGCGCGATCCACGAACGGCACGGCTCGCTCGACGCTTATCTTGAAGAGGCGCTCGGGGTGGACGAAACAATGCGCCGGACCATCCACGACCGGATCCTCGAATGATCTACTTCGTCGTCAAGGCGCTGCTGTCCGGCCTGATCGTGGCGACGGTGTCCGAGGTCGCCCGGCGCTATCCCGGCTTCGGCGGCCTGATCGCCTCGCTGCCGCTGGTCAGCGTGCTTGGCATGATGTGGCTGTGGCGCGACACCCATGATCCGTTGCGGATGAGCCAGCATGCGGCGGGGACCTTCTGGTTCGTGCTGCCGTCGCTGCCGATGTTCCTGCTCATCCCGGCGCTGCTGAAACGAGGCGTCGGCTTCTGGCCGGCGCTGGCGGCCGGATGCCTCCTCACCATCCTTCTCTATGCGGGCATGACCTGGCTCGCGCCGAAGGTGGGCCTGCGCCTCTAGGGCCGATCGGTTGCAATGGATACCGGATGACAAACGCGCGTTTGAAGTCCACGGTAATCCGCAAGGGACGCAAGCCAACGACGGCCCGAGCCGGGAGGATGCATGAGTAAGGAGACCCGCGTCGGTGGGACGCGAAGTGCGGTGCTGGACGAAGGACTTCCCGGCAGTATCGATCCAGTCGCCGAAGCCGAGGCGGCCTTCGCCGGGCCCGCGGCGCTGGCCAGGGAAGGCGTCGGCAAGCTCCCCAGGGGCGCGCTTTCCTGGTCGCTGCTGGAAGGCGGCCGCGACCCCTATGTGATCCTGATCACCATCTACATTTTCGGCCCCTACTTCGCGACGACCTTCGTCGGCGATG
>CAMLKO010000170.1 GCA_946480495.1 uncultured Caulobacteraceae bacterium | reverse complement strand
CCTGGAGGATTTCCGGCTCTGCATGTCGGTGAACGTCGACTCGGTGTTCCTGGGCGCCAAGCACGCGCTGAAGTACATGCGCGAGAACCAGCCCGGCTCGATCATCAACATCAGCTCGATCGCCGGCCTGATCGCCAACCACAACGGCCCGGCCTACAACGCCTCCAAGGCCGCGGTCTGGCTGTTGTCGAAGAACATCGCCCTCTACTGCGCCAAGCAGAAGCTCGACATCCGGTCGAACTCCATCCACCCGACCTTCATCGACACCCCGATCCTCGACCCGATCCGGCAGATGTTCGGCAAGGAGGAAGGCGAGGCCAAGCTCGGCCGCCAGATCCCGCTGGGCCGCATCGGCTCGCCCACTGACATCGCCAACGCGGCGCTCTATCTCGCCTCCGACGAGAGCCGCTTCATGACCGGCGCGGAGCTGAAACTGGACGGCGGCATCTCGGCGATGTGAGCCCCGGGCGGACCCATCCGCCCTAAAGCAGCGTTTTGCCTCTGCGGCGCCGCAATTGGGCCGCGCCCGACGCTTTAGCTTGTTCCGTGCTTGCGGAGCGCTAGGTATTGGGCCAACGCGTTTCAAAGGACGCGAAGGAAGACGATGGCGAACATCACCCTGGTCGACGACGACGAGAACATCGTCGCATCGGTCTCCCTGGCTCTGGAGAGCCTCGGCCATAACGTGAAGGCCTATTTCGACGGCGCCTCGGGGCTGGCCGCGCTGGAGGCCGAGCAACCGGACCTCGCCATCCTCGACGTGAAGATGCCGCGGATGGACGGGATGGAGGTGCTGCGCCGCCTTCGCCAGACCTCCGACGTGCCGGTGATCTTCCTCACCTCCAAGGACGAGGAGATCGACGAGATCCTGGGCTTCAACCTCGGCGCCGACGACTACATCCACAAGCCGTTCAGCCAGCGGCTGCTGCTGGAGCGGGTCAAGGCCGTGCTGCGCCGGGCCGGCGCGGACGCCGAGGAAGCGGCCCCTGGCGGCGCGGAGGCGGCGGGCGCGAGGGCGATCAAGCGCGGCAAGCTCACGCTCGACCCCGCGCGCCACGACTGCCTGTGGGACGGCCGGCCCGTGCGGCTGACCGTGACCGAGTTCCTGCTGCTGCAGGCGCTCGCCCAGCGGCCGGGCTTCGTGAAAAGCCGCGACAACCTGATGGATGCGGCCTACGACGACCAGGTCTACGTGGACGACCGCACCATCGACAGCCACATCAAGCGCATGCGCAAGAAGTTCCGGCAGGTGGACAACACCTTCGACGCGATCGAAACCCTGTATGGCGTCGGCTACCGCTACCGCGAAACCTGACCACGCCGAGAAGCTTCCCGGCGGGGGCGGGCTGTTCGGGTCACGGCTCGGGCGGCTGATCATCGCGCTCAACCTGCTGGGGCTGGCGATCCTGATCAGCGGGGCGCTGGTGCTCAACGAGCTGCGCCGGGGGCTGGTCAACGCCCGCATCGACAGCCTGACCACCCAGGGCGAGCTGATCGCCAACGTCATCGACCGCGCCGCCACCGTCGGCGAGCCGGAGCCCGCGCTCGAACCCGAGCGGGCAAGCGACATCCTGCAGCTGCTCTTCATCCCCCGCTCGCAGCGCGCGCGCCTGTTCGACGCCCACGGCAAGATGATCGCCGACAGCTTCGTCATCTCCGACCGGGTGGAGTGGAAGGTGCTGCCGCCGGCCCGCAAACGCGGCGAGCCCGCCTTCAACCTTCAGAGCGAGGAGGAGGAAGCCGATCCCAGGGTCGTCCAGGAGGCGCGGACCGAGCTGAACGCCGAAGTCGGCCGGGCCATGCGCGGCGAACTCGTCAAGGGCATGCGCCGGGCCGCGAACGGCGAGCGGGTGGTGTCGGTCTCCGTTCCCATCCAGCACGTGAAGGCGGTGCTGGGCGTGCTGACGCTGGAGGCCAGCGACGTCGACGAGATCATCGCCCGCGAACGCATGGCGCTGGCGCCCTTCATCCTCATCGCCATCCTGGTGATGCTGTTTTCCTCGATCCTGCTGAACCGGCTGATCGCAAGGCCCGTGCGCCGCCTCGCCTACGCCGCCGACCGGGTGACGCTGTCGCGGGCGCGGGCGATCTCGCTGCCGGACCTCTCGAAGCGCAAGGACGAGATCGGCGACCTGTCGCGCTCGCTGGAGGAGATGACCGACACCCTGTCGGAGCGGATGGACGCCATCGAGTCCTTCGCCGCCGACGTGGCGCACGAGATCCGCAATCCGCTGACCTCCATCCGCTCGGCCATCGAGACGCTGGACCTGGTCACCGACGCCAAGGCGCGCGAGCGGCTGGTCAGCATCCTCAAGCAGGACGTGCAGCGGCTGGACCGCCTGGTCACCGACATCTCCAACGCCTCGCGGCTCGACGCCGAGCTGTCGCGCGAGGACCCGCGCAAGGTCGACCTTGGCCACCTGCTGTTCGAGATCTCCGCTCTCTACGAGGCCTCGGCCAAGAAGGGCGAGGCGCATGTGCGCTATGTCGACCCGGACCTGATCGAGCCGGTGACGGTCTCGGGCCGCGAAGGGCCGCTCAGCCAGGTGTTCCGCAACCTGATCGACAACGCCCGCTCCTTCAGCCCGCCCAACGGCGAGGTGCGCATCTCCGTCACCCACTCGCACGGCAAGGCGAGCGTCTGCGTCGACGACGACGGGCCGGGCATCCCGCCGGAAAACCTGGAGACTGTCTTCGAACGCTTCTATACCGCGCGGCCCAAGGGGGTCGCATTCGGCGGCAACTCGGGACTGGGCCTGTCCATCGCCCGCCAGATCGTCGAGGCGCACGGCGGGACGGTCCACGCCGAAAACCGCCCCGAAGGCGGCGCGCGCTTCGTCGTCACCCTGCCGGAGAGCAAGGCATGATCCGCCACGCAGGCCTTGTCGCCACCCGCCTCGGCGGCCGCTGGCGCGGCGCGTTGATCGAAGGCCCGTCGGGCACGGGCAAGAGCGACCTCGCCATCCGGATGATGGCCACGGGGTTCCGGCTGGTGGCCGACGACCGCGTGGCGGTCTGGACCTCGGGCGGACGGCTCTACGGCAAGGCGCCCCAGGCGCTGTCTGGCATGCTGGAGGCGCGCGGCGTCGGCATCATCCCCCAGACCCCGCTCGATTTCTGCGAGATCGTCCTGGCCGTCGAATGCCGCCGCGAACCGGGCGCCGTCGAGCGTATGCCCAACACCACGCCGGCCGAGGTTCTGGGCGTGGGTCTGCCCCGGATCGAGCTGTGGCCTTTTGAAGCGGCGGGGCCTGCGAAATTGCGTCGCGCACTGGAGCATCTTGGAGCTGGCGCATAACGAGCGTATCTAGCGGCCCCGCGCGGCGCTTACCTTGCCGCGGAGCGAGGGGCGCCACCTTGAGGCATCACGCATGATCGGGCTTGTGATCGTCACGCACGGTCGGCTCGCGGAAGAATTCGTCCTGGCCATGGAGCATGTCGTCGGCCCGCAGAAGGCGGTGGCGGCGATCTGCATCGGGCCCGAGGACGATATGGAGCAGCGCCGGAAGGATATCCTGAAGGCGTGCGCGGCGGTCGATTCCGGCCGCGGCGTGATCCTGCTCACCGACATGTTCGGCGGCACGCCCTCCAACCTCGCCATCTCGGTGATGGAGCAGACCCGCGCCGAAGTGATCGCCGGGCTGAACCTGCCGATGCTGATCAAGCTCGCGAGCTTACGCACCCGCGAGCCGCTGGACGCCTGCGTCCACCACGCCCAGGAGGCCGGCCGGAAGTACATCTCCGTCGCCTCCTACGTGCTTGCGGGCGAGAAGTGAGAGCGAGCCGGGTCGTCGAGATCTGCAACGAGCGCGGCCTGCACGCCCGCGCGTCCGCCAAGTTCGTGAAGATGGCCTCGGCCTTCGACGCCGAAGTCACCGTCAGCAAGGACGGCCACACCGTCGACGCCCGCTCGATCATGGGCCTGATGATGCTGGCCGCGGG
>CAMLKO010000169.1 GCA_946480495.1 uncultured Caulobacteraceae bacterium | reverse complement strand
GAGGTGCGGAAGTCGGCGATGAAGCCGTCGGCGAAGGTGACTTCGGTCGAGGTCTGGTCCTCGTCGCCCTCAGCCTCAACGGCGATGGGATCGGCGTCGGTCAGCGCGAGCGCGAGGTCGAGGTCGTGGATCATCAGGTCGAGCACGGCCGAAACGTCGTGGTTGCGGGGGCTCGGCGTGCCCAGCCGGACCGCCTCGATCCTGAGCGGCTTTTCCGGCGCGTCGAAGAGGCCCATGGCCTGGAAGACCACCCGCTCCTGGTGGCCCACGGCGACCGGCAGCTTGCGGGCGGCGGCCTCGGCGATGACCTGGTCGGCCTCCTCCAGCGTCGTGGTGACGGGCTTTTCGACATAGACGGGCTTGCCGGCCTTCAGCGCGGCCAGCGCCTCGCCCGCGTGGGCGATCGCCGGCGAGGCGATGGTCAGGATGTCGATTTCGGCCAGCAGCGCATCGAGGTCGGGAAACGCGCGGGCGCCCAGCGGCGCGGCCAGCGCGGCGGCGCGGTCGGGGTGCAGGTCATAGACGCCGACGAACGCGACGTCGGGCATCTCGATATATTTCTTCGCGTGGAAGCCGCCGAACACGCCGGCGCCGACGACGCCGGCTCGCAGGATTTCGCTCATGGGCGCCGCCTTTAGCCTGATGCGGCTGGAGGCGCCATCCGATCCGGTCTAAACAGATGTTTGAAGGATGAGGAGAGCCCCCCATGACCACATCGCGTGAAGTGCGCCTGAAGAGCCGCCCCGAAGGCATGCCCCAGCTGGGCAACTTCGAGGTCGCCAGCGTCGAGCTGGCCGACCCCGGCCCGGGCGAGGTGCAGGTGAAGAACCTCTACATGTCGGTCGACCCCTACATGCGCGGGCGCATGTACGACCGGCCCTCCTACGTGCCGCCGTTCCAGATCGGCGAGGCGCTGCAGGGCGGCGCGGTCGGCGAGGTGGTCGCCTCCAACGATCCCAGCCTGAAGGTGGGCGACATCGTCCAGTCGATGCTGGGCTGGCGCGAGCGGTTCAACGCGCCGGCCGCCGGGGTGCAGAAGATCGACACCCACGGCCTGCCCCCGCAGGCCTTCCTGGGCGTGGCGGGGATGCCGGGCATGACGGCCTACGTAGGCCTGCTGAAGATCGCGGCGCTGAAGGACGGCGACGTGGTGTTCGTCTCGGCGGCGGCGGGCGCGGTGGGCTCGGTCGTCTGCCAGATCGCCAAGCTGAAGGGCCACACGGTCATCGGCTCGGCCGGCGGCGATGAGAAGACCGCCTTCCTGCGCGAGATCGGCGTCGACCACGTCATCGACTACAAGAAGGTCCCCAACCTGACCAAGGCGCTGGCCGAGGCCGCGCCCAAGGGCATCGACGTCTATTTCGAGAACGTCGGCGGCGAGCACCTGGAGGCCGCGCTGGAGGCAGCCAAGCCGTTCGCGCGCTTCGCCATGTGCGGGATGATCTCGCAGTACAACGCCACCGAGCCGCCGAAGGGCCCCTCCAACATCATGTACGTGGTCGGCAAGCGGCTCAGGCTCGAGGGCTTCATCGTCTCCGACCATTTCAGCATGCTGCCGGAATTCCTGAAGGACATGTCCGGATGGATCGGGTCGGGAAAGCTGAAGTGGCGCGAGACGGTGGACGACGGGATCGACGCCGCGCCGGGCGCCTTCCTCAAGCTCTTCAAGGGCGAGAACCTGGGCAAGATGCTGGTCAAGCTGTCCTGATCTGCGGTTCGTGCGTTGAGGCCGGTGGTGGGGAGGTCTAGAAGCATCCCGCCACCGGAGACCTCCCCTTGAAGCGCCTGTTCAGCGCCTACGTCATGATCGACTGGAGCGCCGCGTCTTCGCCGAAGACGGGCAAGGACTCCATCTGGATCGGCGTCATCAAGCGCGACATCCGCTTTCGCCCGACGTTCGAAGCGTTCAACCCCGCGACGCGCACGGCGGCGATGGCCCAGCTCGACGCGATCATGGCGGACCTCAAACGGCGCAACGAGAAGGCGCTGATCGGCTGGGACTTCCCGCTGGGCTATCCGGCGGGCACGGCGGCGATGCTGAAGGTGAACCCGCCGGACTGGTCGGGGCTGTGGAAGTTCCTCAGCGCCAACGTCGTCGACAAGCCCACCAACGTGAACAACCGCTTCGCCGTCGCGGCCAAGATGAACCGGCTGATGACCGACGAGGCGCGGCCGTTCTGGGGCGCGCCGGCCAACGACACCCAGCGGTGGCTCGCCTCGACCAAGCCCGAGCACGGCGCGGACCTGCCCGCCCCCTTCCGCCACTGCGAGCAGGCGACGAAGGGCAAAGGCAAGGCGGGCGCCAAGACCGTCTGGCAGATCTTCGGCAACGGCACGGTCGGCAGCCAGGCCATCGTCGGCATCCCGCACGTGCGCCAGCTGCGCGAGACGCTGGGCGGGCGCGCCAAGGTCTGGCCGTTCGAGACCGGCTGGACGGCGCTGGCGCCCGACGACGTCGCCGATCTCGATGCGGTGATCGTCGAGATCTATCCGGCGCTTGGCGAGGTGAAGCCCGAGCCCGGCGAGGTCCCCGACCGGGCGCAGGTGCGCGCCCAGTGCGAATACTTCGCCAGGCTCGATGAGGCGGGAAAGCTCGGCGATCTCTTCGCCGCGCCCAAGACCGCCGCGCCCGAGCTGGTCGCCGACGTCGAACGCGAAGAGGGCTGGATCCTCGGCGCCTAGAGGCCGCGCCGGGCGAGCATCCAGAAGCGGCCGAGCAGCAGGCCCGCCGACAGGAAGCTCGCCACGATCACGCCGTAGACGATGCCGTTCAGCCCCAGGCCCATCGGGATGGCGAACAGCCAGGCGAGCGGCATCATCACCACCACGTACGAGATCATGTGGGTGATCGAGGGCAGCAGCACGTCGCCGCGGGCCCGCAGCGCATTGGCGGCCACCACCTGCAGCGCGTCCGGGATCAGGAAGAAGCAGCTGATCAGGAGCGCCGGGACCGCCAGCGCAATCGCCTGCGGATCGCCCGTGTAGCCGCGGACGATCAGCCCCGCCGTCGGCCACAGCGCCAGCGTCACCAGCACGCCGAACACCGCCGTCACCGCGAAGGCGACGCCCGCGGCGCGGTTGACCGCGTGCGGGTCGCGCGCGCCGTACGCGCCGCCGACCAGCACCGCGGCCGCCGTCGACAGTCCCAGCGGGACCATGAAGATGATCGCCGCGACGTTCAGCACCACCGCCCAGGCGGCGACCGCCAGGCCGCCGATCCAGCCGGCCAGGATGTTCATGCTGGCGAAGGCCGCGACCTCGAAGAAGTTGGAGGCGCCGGCGCCATAGCCGACACGGCGCTGCTCGATCTCCATGGGCCGGTCCCGCTCGGGCTTGTCGAACACGCCGAGCGCGCGCGCCTCGGGCAGGCGGGCGATGTAGATCAGGCTCATCACCGTCAGCAGCATGCGGCAAAGACAGGTCGACCACGCCCCGCCGACCGCCCCCATGGCGGGCAGGCCGAAGGTTCCCGGCACCAGCAAGAGGTCGATGCCGAGGTTGGCGATGTTGGCGATCCACATCATCCACATCGCGGGCTTGGGCTTCGACAGCGCCTCCAGCCAGAAGGTCGTCGCGGTCGAGGCGGCATGGAACGGCAGCGACAGCGAAAACACCAGCAGCGGCGCGCTCGCCCCGTCCGCCAGCTTCGGGTCCAGCCCCACCGCATGCAGGAAGGGCGGGCCGCCGACGACCAGCACCAGCGCCGCGAGGAACCCCATCCACAGCGAATAGACGACGCCCCGGCGCAGCACCGCGCCGGCCAGGTGCTGGCGGCCCTCGCCGATGACGCGCGCGGTCATCACCTGCACGCCGGTCAGCAGACCGATCGCGACCGTCAGCACCACCGACGTCGGCGCCCAGGCCAGCGCGTGGAAGCCCAGCTGCTCGGCCGAATAGCGGCCGACGACGACGGCGTCGGTCAGGCCCATGGTCATGATGCCCAGGCGCGAGAC